>DATMMM010000094.1:0-16134 GCA_035569735.1 Allostellaceae bacterium
ATCTGCTCGGCGGCCGGGCTGATCGCGGAGGGCCGGGCAAAAACCGTGGACGACATCCGCGAACTGATGAGCGGCAACATCTGTCGCTGCGGCGCCTACCCCAACATTGTCGCGGCGATCCAGCAAGCCATGGGGCGCTCATGATCAACTTCCAATATGCGCGCGCCAGCGATGCGGCGGATGCGCTGCGTCTCATCGCCGGCGATCCGCGGGCCAAATTCATTGCCGGCGGCACCAATCTGATCGACTTGATGAAGATGGATGTCGAGCGCCCGAGCACGGTGATCGACATCACCCGGCTGCCGCTGAAGCACATCGAAGGCACACCGGGCGGTGGCCTGCGCATCGGCGCGCTGGTGCGCAATACCGATCTTGCCTATCACCCGCTGGTCGAAGCGCGCTATCCGGTGCTCGCAAGCGCGGTCATGGCCGGCGCCTCGCAGCAACTGCGGAACATGGCATCGACCGGCGGCAACCTATTGCAGCGCACCCGCTGCCATTACTTCTATGACACGGCGACGCCCTGCAACAAACGAGAGCCGGGCAGCGGCTGCTCCGCCATCAAGGGCCATAACCGCATGCACGCGATCCTCGGCGCCAGCGACGCCTGCATTGCCACGCACCCCTCCGACATGTGCGTGGCGCTGGCGCTGCTGGAGGCGAAGGTCCACGTCACCGGCCCGCCCGGCGACCGCGTGATCGCGTTCGCGGATTTTCACCGTCTGCCGGAAGATACGCCGCAGAGCGACACGAACCTTGGTGCCGGCGAAATGATCACCGAGGTGGAACTGCCGCCGCGGGGGTTCGCAACGAACTACACCTATCTCAAGATCCGGGATCGCCTGTCCTATGCGTTTGCGCTGGTCTCCGTCGCGGTCGGGCTCGAGCTCGATGGCGACACCATCAAGGAAGGGCGCTTCGCGCTCGGCGGTGTCGCGCACAAGCCGTGGCGCGATCAGCAGGCGGAAGCCGTGTTGCGCGGACAGCCTGCCAACGCCGTGACGTTTGCGCGCGCGGCGGACGTGCTGCTGGGCGACGCCAGGGGCTACGAGCACAACACGTTCAAAATCGACCTCGCGCGGCGGTGCATCGTCCGCGCGCTTTCCCAGGCGGCGCGCGGCACACCGCAGTCGCAGTCGTCCAAGAAGATCGTCTGAGCATGGCCATGGCACAACACATCGGCACTCCCGCCTCCCGCATCGACGGAATTGCGAAGGTCACCGGCGCCGCGAAGTACGCCGCCGAGTTCAATGTCCCCGGGCTTGCGTACGGGAGCGTCGTCACGTCGACCATCGCGAAGGGCCGCATCACCCGGATCGAGCGAAGCGCCGCGCTGCGCGTCGACGGCGTTATCGACGTGATTACCCACGAGAACCGCCCGCGCATGGCGGACAACGATGAAGCTTACAAGGATGAGGTGGCTCCGATTGGGTCGCCGTTCCGGCCGCTCTACGGCGATAGGATCATGTTCAGCGGCCAGCCGATCGCGCTTGTCGTCGCGGAAACTTCGGAGATCGCCCGCTTTGCGGCCTCGCTGGTCCGGGTGGAGTACGAGAAAGAGGCGCACGTCACGGACGTGTTGAGCCAGCGCGATGCGGCCATTCCCGTGAAGCCTCCGACAAATCCGATCGAGGCCTTGTTCACGCCCCCGAAGCCGCGCGGCGCGCCCGAGCGGGCGCTGGCCGCGGCCGCGGTGCGCCATGAGGCCGAATATTATGTCCCGATCGAGCATCACAACCCGATGGAACTCTACGCCTCGACGGTGATCTTCGAGGGGAATGGCAAGCTTACGGTCTACGACAAGACCCAGGGCGTGCAGAACGTTCAGCGCTATCTCTGCAGCGTATTCGGCATGATGCCGGAGGATGTGCGCGTCCTGTCGCCATTCGTGGGCGGCGCATTCGGCTCAGGATTGCGCCCGCAATTCGAGGTGGTGCTGGCGGTCATGGCGGCGCGCGCGCTGCGGCGCTCCGTGCGCGTCGTGCTGACGCGGCCGCAGATGTATGTGCTGGGCTATCGGCCCGCGATGATCCAGCGCATCGCGCTCGGCGCAAACACCGGCGGAACGCTCGACGCGATCACGCACGACGCGATCACGGTGACGTCGCAATACGAGGACTACTATCGGCAAGAGACCGGCTGGTCCGGCCTGCTCTACAAATCCGCCAACGCGAAATATCAGCACAGGCTCGCTCGGCTCGATCTCGCGACGGCGTGCGACATGCGGGCGCCAAGCGCGCCCACTGCCCTCTTCGCGCTCGAATCCGCGATGGACGAGCTCGCGGTCGCCCTCAAACTCGACCCGCTCGAGCTTCGCCTGCGGTGCTATTCGGATCGCGACCAGCACAACGGCCGGCCGTTCAGCAGCAAGGCGCTGCGCGAATGCTACCGCCAGGGCGCCGAGGCGTTCGGCTGGGACAAGCGCAACCCGGAGCCGCGGTCGATGCGGGACGGCGGCGACTGCGTCGGTTGGGGCATGGCGACGGGCATCTGGGAAGCGCTGCAGGTGCCGATCGCGGTGCGCATCGTGCTCACGGCCAACGGCCATGCCGAGGTGGCGTGCGCCACCTCCGACATCGGTACCGGCACCTACACCATCATGGCGCAGGTCGCGGCCGACATGCTGGGGCTGCCGCTCGACAACATCAGCATCAAGCTCGGCGACTCGAGCCTCCCGCAATCTCCGGTCGAAGGCGGGTCATGGATCGCGGCCTCGGTGTCGAACGGCATCGCAACGACGGCGGCCGCGGTGCGCGAGGAACTGCTGGGTCTGGCAAAGCAGATGCCGAATTCGCCGCTTGCGAAGCTGACGCCGGATGAGGTCGCGCTTGCGGACGGCAAGCTCGTCAGCAAGCGGGACGCGAGGCACTCGGTGTCGATCGCCGACGCCATGCGGCATGGCCGCGTGGACCGCATCGAGCGGGACAAGACCACCACCCCCGCCGATGACCCGTCTCGCGCGCACAACACGCATTCGGCTGTCTTCGCCGAGGTGAAGGTGGACGAGCAACTGGGCGTGATCCGCGTCACCCGCGTCGTCAACGCGGTTGCAGCCGGGCGCATCCTCAACACGAAGACCGCGCACAGCCAGATCCTGGGCAGCGTGGTTTGGGGCATCGGCATGGCGCTGCACGAGGAGACGCTGATCGATCACACGCTCGGCCGCATCGTCAATGCCAACATCGCCGAATATCACGTGCCGGTGAACGCGGACGTGCACGACATCAGAGTCATATTCGTCGACGAGGCGGACGACAGCAATCCGCTCGGCATCAAAGGGCTCGGCGAGATCGGCATCGTCGGCGTAGCCGCGGCGATCGCGAGCGCGGTCTATCACGCGACCGGAAAGCGCGTGCGCGACCTGCCCATTACACTCGACAAGTTGCGACGTAACGAGCGCATCGGCAAGGAGTAACACGATGGCTCGACCTCATCAGTCAGTCCGGAGAGTCCGAGTTCAGATCGATCCTGCCGGAGGACATCGAATGGAAACCGTTTCCGGCGTTCCCTCCGACAGCGCGACTGGCCGTGCTTGTCGGAGATCCCGCTCAGCCAGGACCCTACGTCATCAGGGTCAAGGTGCCGTCGGGCGTGAAATTGATGCCGCACAGGCACCCGGAGGACCGGATCTACGCGGTGATGTCGGGCGTGTTCTACATCGGTCTCGGCGACCGATTCGACGGCGACAAGGTGAAAGCCTATCCGCCGGGATGCGTCGTCGTCTTGCCGGGCGACACCCCGCACTTCCATTGGGCTAAATCAGGCGAGTACGTCACGCAGGTGACGGCGGTCGGGCCCCTCGGCCTCGAGTACATGAACCCCACGGACGATCCGCGGCACAAGGCCAGGGGAGCATCTCCACGCGACTGAAGCCCGGCGGCCCGAAGGGATGCGTGCCGAAGGAATGGCATCGCTTTTGTTCAGCGAAAATGAACAATCCGATGCTCAGCTGTCGATCGACGAGGATTGTCTTGTGCCGAGCCCCCGATCAGCAGAGGAGCGAGAGATGGCGAGCGCACCCCAAACTGCAGCGAACCGGTCGAACGCGCGGGCCCGGCACGCCCCGGGGGCAAGGCGGCAATGCGGCGGAGCCCTTTGCGGCATCGGCCTGGGGAGCTCGGCGGCACCCCCCAAGCGCCTCGCGGGCGGATCCCGCGAAAATCGTATATTGGGAAAGCAGAGCCAATTTATCGAATGAGATCAGCGAGCGCGATGTCGGTGGAAAGCCAATTCCATGCGGCCAGGGACCGCTCTGGCGGTTACCGGCTGGCCCAGCGATCGCGTGCCCGATACCAGGTCATCGCCTGGCGGGCGAGCCAGGGACTGCCGGAAATGAGGGGCAGCGAGGAGAAGCCGCGGTCCGCGAAGATCGTCTTGCCCTCCGGCGAGCCGAGGATCCGATGGGCGGCTTTCTGGCCAAGGTAAGTCCCCATCGGCACGCCGGCGAAGCAATATCCGCCCGCGAAGTGGATGCCGTCATGCGTCGCGACGTGCGGCCAGAGATCGCGCGTGAGAGCGCAACGCCCGGTCCAGGAATGCGTGAGCTTGAGACCGGCGGCCTCGGGAACGATGCGCAGGAGATCGCGGAGGAGCTGCGCGCCCTTGGCCCGCGCTCCCGTCGGCCGCGTGCCCGTGCGCCAGAGGAAGAGGATGCGCGTCCCGTCGGGCGAGCGCCGGATCGAGACGACGTCGAAAACATGGTCGATATAGGTGCGGTCGGTCGGCAGCAGGCGGTTCATCACCGCGGGCGTCAACGGCTCGGTCGCGATCATGTAGGCATCGAAGGGGATCAGGCGGCGCTGCAGCCACGGCAGCAAGCCATCGGTATAGCCGTTGGTCGCGACCAGCACGTCGCGCGCGCGGGTGGTGCCCTGCGGCGTCGCCACCTCGAAGCCGCCGCCGTCGAGCGGCACGATGCGCTCGACCCGCGTGCCGCCGATCAGCTCCGCCCCGGCGGCGCGCGCGCGATCGAGCAGGCCGCGGTGGTAGAGACCGGGATGAATGCCGGCGAGATCCGGGATCAAGGCGCCGCCGCAATAGAGATCGCTCGCGATCTCGTCGCGCACCGCCTTGCGCGACAGCATGGTGAACTCGCCGCCGAGATGCTTCTGGCGCAGCGTCCACTCCTGCTCGAGCTCGTCGTATTGCCGCTGCGCCTTGGTGAGGATCAGGCGGCCGCCCACCTTGAAGCCGCATTCGATCTGCTCGGTGCGCACGCGCTCGGCGACGGCATCGAAGGCCGCCTGCATCTCTCGATAGGCCGCGACCGCGTAGGTGGTGCCGTGCTTGCGCAGGAGATCGCTGAAGCTGTGCTTGAGCGTGCGGCCCACATAGCCGGAGTTGCGGGTGCTGGCGCCATGGCCGAGATCGCCGGCGTCGAGCGCCACCACGCTGCGCCCCGCGCGCGCCAGGACCAGCGCCGCGTTGAGCCCGGTGATCCCGGCGCCCACGATCGCGACGTCGACGCGGCCCGGCGGCGCGCGCGGTACGTCCTTCGTCGGCGGCGCCGCATCCCACCAGTAGGGCGCATCCTTGAAATCCGGCGCGAAGACGTCGGTGTCTTCGGTGCTCATTCGAGCCTGCCCCCTTCGAGCGATCACGAAACGGGCAAGCCGCGCTTGGCGCGCTCCTCCGCGATCAACTCCTTCTTCGAGAGCTTGCCGACGGGAGTCTTGGGCAGGCTGTCGCGGAGCTCCATCTCCGCGGGCATCTCGTGGCGGCCGAGCTTGTCACTCAGAAACGCCTTGAGCTCGTCGAAGCCGAGGCGCTGGCCGGGCTTGAGGACGATGAAGGCCTTGGCGGCCTCGCCGCGGTAGGAGTCGGGAACGCCGATCACCGTCACCTCGGCCACTGCCGGATGCTCGTAGATCGCCTCCTCGATGATGCGCGGGAACACGTTGAAGCCGCCGGCCAGGATCATGTCCTTCTTACGGTCGACCAGCGTCAGGAACCCGTCGCGGTCGAGCACGCCGATGTCGCCGGTGTGGAACCGCCCGCCCGCGAAGGCCGCCGCGGTCGCCTCCGGCCGCTTCCAATAGCCCTTGGTGAGCTGCGGTCCGCGCGCGCAAATCTCGCCCTTCTCGCCAGGCGGCAGCACGCGCGTGCCGGTCTCGATGTCGACGATTTCCACCAGCGTGCCGGGACACGGCAGGCCCACGGTGCCCGGCCGAGCACGACCATCCAAGGGGGCCATGGTGAGGATGGGCGAAGCCTCCGTCAGGCCGTAGCCCTCCTTGAGCTGCAGCCCGGTCAGGCGATCGAAGGCGTGCAGGATCTCCAGAGGCAGCGGCGCGCCGCCGGACGCGCAGTATTTGAGCGAGCTCAGGTCGATCTCGCCGGCGCGGGGATGCTGCAGGAGGGCCGCGTACATGGTGGGAACGCCGGAGAACAGCGTCGGGCGCTTGCGCGCGATATCCGCCAGCACGCGCTCGGCATCGAAGCGCAAGTGCAGGATCATCTTGGTGCCGCCGGAGAGTGACGCCAGCATCACCACGCTCATGCCGTAGACATGGAACAGCGGCAGCACCACCAGCGTCGAATCGGCGCCGGGCTCCAGCACGCGCGCGACCCAGCGCTCGCGCATGGCGACGACCGCGGCGAGATTGGCATGGGTCAGCATGGCGCCCTTGGGCTCGCCGGTGGTCCCGCCGGTGTATTGCAGCACCGCGATCTCCTCCGCGAGGTCGCCGCGGTGGGGCGGTGCCAGCACGCCGTCATTGTCGATGAGCGACTTGAACTCGATTTCCTCGCCGGGTCCGGGCTTGCGCTCGGCCGGCGGGCCCACCATGGCGCGCACCGCGGCTTCCGGCAGGAAATCCGCGAGACTCGCCACCACCACCGCGCGCAACTTGCCCTCGCCCTTGAGCGCGGCGATCTGCGGGTAGAGCTGCGGCAGGTCGAGCGTCACCATCACTTCGGTGTCGGAATCCACGAGCTGATGCCGCAGCTCGCGCAGCGCGTAGAGCGGGCTGTAATTCACCACGCGGCCGCCCGCGAGCAGGATGCCGAAGAACGCAATGAGGAAGTGCGGCGTGTTCGGGAGATGGAGGCCTACGGAGACGCCGGGCCCTACGCCCAGCGCGCGCAAGCCCTTGGCCGCGCGGCGCGCGAGCGCCAGCCACTCGCGATAGCTGATGCAGCGGTCATAGAAATCGCAGGCGACCTGATCGGGCCAGAGCTCGGCCGCGCGCTCGAGCAGGCTCTCCACCGGGCGGGGCGCCGGCAAGGCCGCGCTCCAGCTCATTCCCTCGGGGTAGGATTTCTCCCAGATCTCGTTTGCCATGCACCCTCCCCCCACAGCAATCGCCGCGCTTTGGGCGCAGTTATAGGGGAGTTTTCCCGTCGCCGGCCAGCGGGCGCACCGCGCGGCCACCGGTGCGGACCGTCGCGACCAGATCGCGCCAGCCATAGGCTATCGCCGGGATCGGCTGCCCGCCGACCGGAATCTTCCGTTGCGCCACCAACCGGCCGCCCATCCGCTCATAAAAGAAACGGGCGGGGTTCTCCCGCAGCACCCAGATCCCCGCGGAGAGCTGGCCGCTCGCGACCAGCCTGCGGAAGAGCGCTATGAGCAGCGCGCGTCCGACGCCGCGCCCCTGGAAATCGGTGGATACGTAGAGCGTGTGGATCTCGCCCGCGAGGCCCTCCACGCCGTTCCGGATGGGGCCGCAGCTGCCGAAGCCGACCACCCCGGCACCCGTCCATTCCGCGACCCGGACGTCGTCCGGACGATGGGTCAGCTGCGATTGCCACTCGCCCGCGAGCCGCCCGGGCGCCATGCCAAGCAGCACCTTGTCCGGCAGAATGCCGGCGTAGGAGCTACGCCACGTCTCGACATCGATGCGCGCTATGTCGGCGGCGTCATCGCGGGTCGCCGGACGAACGAACAGCATGACAGATAAACCCTGTGCCTCTTTGTTTGTATCCTAGCGCAGCCTCGGCGGCCATGACGAGTCCAGATCGTGTGCCGCGCGTGTTAACCAACCCCGCGCGGCAGCCTGCAAAAGGTCACATGGCGTGACCGCTCCGCGCCCCCTCGCGCGGACCCGCAAGCGAGCGTAAGCTGAGCCGAGAGGATGCCGGAGAGGCTGCGATGGCCGATCGCTATTACAGCACCTTTGCGCGCTACAATGCCTGGGCCAATGCGCGGCTCTACGGGGCCTGTGCGAAGCTGTCCGAAGCCGACTATCTGAAGCCGCGGGCGAGCTTCTTCGGCTCGATCCATGCGACGCTCAATCACCTGATGGTCGCCGACCGGATCTGGCTCGGCCGCATCGAGAGCCGCCCGGAGAAGCTCGCGCTCAACCAGATCCTCTACGGCGATTTCACGGCGCTTCACGTCGCGCGAGTCGCCGAGGACGACCGGCTGATCCGGGTCGTCGACAACATCGATCCCGCCCGCCTGGACCAGCCGCTCGATTACCTCAACACCAGAGGCGAGCGGTTCCGCACGCCGCTCCGCATCGTGCTCGGGCATCTCTTCAATCATCAGACGCACCACCGCGGCCAGGCACACGGCTTGCTGTCACAGACCCCGGTGCCGCCGCCCGAGCTCGATCTGATTTTTTTCGTGCGCGAGGCGTGAGCGCCAACGCCTGAGAGCGGCCTCGGCCGCTCACAAAGCCGTTCCCTAAAATGCCGTGCCTTTTTCAGAGGGCGTTAAACCGCACTCTCTATCCTCGCCTGCTTGCGAGATGACGGCCTCCCACGAGGCGCCATCCGAAACGGCAAACCCGGGGCGACCCGGGGACGCAAAGCCTCCGGTCTCCAGGGAGATAGCGGGGCTACCGAAGACCGGGGCGCATCGTGCAGCACATTTTTTACAGATCATTCACCATAAGTTTGGTCGCGCTGTCTCTGCTCGGGGGTCCCGATGCCCGCGCGGATCAGAACGGCTTCCCGATCTATCCCGCTCTCTTCGGCACACACGAGACCTATTCTGCCGGGATCGAGCGCTTCTACAAATGGACCGGCATGCTGGGGCGCTGGGCGATGGAGCGCCGGCAGGCGAGCCAGACCTGCGTGCTCGGCCGCACCACGGGCTGCGAGCCTCGGGAGTGGCGGCGCATCGTCGATCTGCTGACGCCGCTTGAGCTCCGCGCGAAGCTCGATGCCGTGAACAAGCTGGTCAACCGCTACCCCTACACGCCCTCGGCCGCGAATTGGCTCGAGCCCAATCACTGGGAGACGCCGTTCGAGTTCCTCGCCAAGAGCGGTCAATGCCAGGACTACGCCATCGCCAAATTCATGTTGCTGAGGGCGGCAGGCGTGCCGAACGAGCTGCTGCGCATCGTCGTGCTGCGCGACCGGCGCCTCGCGCTCGATCACGCGGTGACGGTCGTCTATGTCGACGGCGAAGCGCTGATGCTGGATAACCAGATCCCCGACGTAGTTCCCGTCGCCAGGATCCACCACTACCAGCCCTACTACTCGATCAACGAGACCGGCTGGTGGCTGCACGACCCGAACCCCCTGCAAATCACCAGCCTCAGCCTGCAGTAACCGACGGGGCGCGCACGCCCTTAGCGACCGGTCGTCAGCACCACCTTGCCGGTGGCCTTGCGGTCCGCCAGCAGCGCCAACGCGCGGCCGGCATCGGCGAGATCGAGCGTGTGCGAGACATGCGGCTTGAGCTTGCCGCTCTCGAACCAGGAGAGCAGCTTCTGGAAAGACTGCCGCACCAGCGCCGGCTTGTGCCGCCGGTATGACCCCCAGTAGAAGCCGATCACGTCGCAGTTCTTGACCAGCACGAGGTTCGCGGGGATCTGGGAAATGCGCCCGCCCGCGAAGCCGATCACAACGATCCGGCCCTCCCAGGCGATCGAGCGCAGGCACTGGTCGAAGGCGTCGCCGCCGACGGGATCGTAGATCACATCGGGCCCGCGGCCGCTCGTGATCGCCTTGATCCGCGCGCGCAGATCCTCGCGCGAATAATCGATCAGATGATCGGCGCCCTGGCGCCGGGCCACCTCGAGCTTCGCGGCACCGCCAGCGACCGCGATCACCGTCGCCCCCATCGCCTTGCCAATCTCGACCGCGGTCAAGCCGACGCCGCCGGCGGCGCCCAGCACCAGGAGGGTCTCGCCGTGCTTGAGCCGCGCCCGCCACTCGAGCGCGCCATGCGAGGTACCGTAGGCGACTGGAAATCCGGCCGCGGTCGGGAAATCCATCGCCGCGGGAATCGCGAGCACGCGATCGGCCGGCAGCACCGCCTCGCCGGCGTAAGCGCCGTGCTCCATCGTGCCCAGCACGCGGTCGCCCAGCCTTACGCCCTCGGCGCCGGGTCCGAGCTCGGTCACCACGCCCGCGATCTCGAAGCCGGGGCTGAACGGCAGCGACGGCTTTTCCTGGTACTTGCCTTGGACGATCAGCAGGTCCGCGAAATTGACCCCGACCGCGTGAACCGCGACGCGCACGCTGCCCGGCACCATCAGGGGCGCTGGCAACTCCGCGAGCTCGAGCTTGTCGACGGGTCCGAATTCCCGGCACAGCACAGCGCGCATGGGCTCAGCCGGCCTCCATTGCGAGAGCCTCGGCGGGCCTGATCGAGCCGACCTCGAGCCCCGCCACGTTCCTGATGACGGGCCTGAGCCGGGGCGCGAGGCTCTCGCGCTGAGCGGACGTGAATGCGCCCAAGCTTTCGAGGATCGCGCCCACCGCGACCTCCGAGGCGCGCGCCGCGCCATCGTCGATCTTGAGCGCGACGCCGTAGCCGAGGCCCGGCAGCGCCGCGCAATAGACGCCTTCCGCTCCGGGCTTGAGCCGCACGCTGGCACCGGCGACGGTCATCACGACGGTGGCGAAGCCGCCGGTGCCGGAGACCATGATTGGGGCCGCGGCCATCGCATCGAGGATCCGCTTGGCCGCCGCCGCGCGCTCGGCCTCGAGACCCTGGGTGTCGGCGAGTCGCGCCATCGCCCGCGCCGTCCCGCGGAGCGGAATACCGATCACGGGAATGCCGCAGCCGTCGGTGCCGCGCGGCGCGCGAGAGAGATCGAGCCCCGACATCGCCTCGAGCACCGCCCGCACGCGCTGCTGCACGGGATGGTCGGGCTCGATATAGCCCCGCGTCGGCTCGCCCCGATGGCGCGCCGTGGTGAGGAAGCCCGAATGCTTGCCCGAGCAGTTGTTATGCAAAGCCGAAGGCGCCTCGCCCGCCCGCATCAGCGCCTCGGCCGCCGCCGCGTTGCCGGGAACATGGCTGCCGCATTCGAGGTCCTGCGGCCCGAGGTCGGCGCGCGCAAGCCACCGCCGCACGGTATCGACATGGATCGGCTCGCCGCGATGCGAGGCGCAGGCGAGCGCGATCTCGGCATCGCCCAGACCGAACCGCTCGGCGGCGCCGGTCTCCACCAGAGGCAAGGCCTGCAGCGGCTTTATGGCCGAGCGCGCGAAGACCGGGCGGTCGATGTCGCCCCAGGAACGCACCACGCGGCCGGCGGCATCGACGACGGCCGCGGCGCCGGTGTGACAGCTCTCGACCATCTCGCCACGGGTCGTCTCGACGAGGATCGGATTTGAGGAATTTTCGGGTGACGCCATGGCAGCCGCGCGGGATAGAATCGAGCCAGCAGGCACGATGCCTGCGAGGGCAAACCGACGCAAGTGCGGCACCGCTGCGCTTGGCAGTGGAGCGGACGCTGGTTATGGTACGACTTATGGTTAATGCACCTTTACGCGCACTCGCAATCTGCAGCGCGATGCTGCTGCCGCTTGCGAGCATGCCGGCGCTGGGTCAGCCGGCCGGCACCGCGAAACCGCCTGCCGCCGTGGGAAGCAAGGCCGAGCACCTGGGCGATGCCCAGGGCTGGTCCGCCTTCGCCGAGACCGACCGGAATGCCAAGGCCTGCTATGTCGTCGGCCGCCCCGTGAAGAGCGAGCCCGAGAGCGTGAAGCGCGGCGAGCTCTATGTCTATGTCACGCATCGTCCGGCGGAAAAAGCGTTGAACGTGGTGAGCTTCGCCGCCGGCTATCCCTATAAGGACGGCAGCGACGCCGAGCTCGCCGTCGACAGCCACAAGTTCACGCTCTTCACCAGCAAGGAAAGCGCCTGGTCGCGCGACGCGGCGACGGACAAGGCCGTGGTCGAGGCGATGGCCAAGGCGAAGCAAGCCACCTTGAAGGGCACCTCGGCGCGCGGCACGGTCACCACCGACACCTATGACCTCGACGGTTTCGCCGCGATGCTGGCGCAGATCGACAAGGCCTGCGGCGTCAAGCGCTGAGGCCGGCCATGCGCGACGACTGGCAGGACCCGGGCTTCGCGCGCAACTGGGACGAGGGCGCCGAGGTCGGCAATCCCACGCGGGCCCGGCAGCTCGATCTCGTAACGTCGCTGGTCGCAGCGGAGTATCGCGCGGGCACGAGCATCCTCGACCTCGGCGCGGGCTCGGGCCAAGTCGACGCGCTGCTGCTTGCCGCGCGGCCGGACGCCCGGATCGTCGCGGTCGATGCCTCGCCGGCGATGCTCGCCTTGGCGAAGGACCGGCTGGCCGAGGCCGCGAGCCAGATCGACTTCGTCCTCGGCGACTTCGCCAGGCCCGAGCGGATCGTGCTCCCCGCGCGCGAGTACGGCATCGCGCTGCTGATCCAGACCCTGCACCACGTGCCGGACGACCGGAAGCGCCGCGTGCTCGCCATGCTGGCGCGGACCCTGTCGCCCCAGGGGCTGCTGATCCTGGTGGATCGCCTCAGCTTCGAGGATCCGGCGTTGCGGTCGGTGCATGCGAGCATGTGGAGCTGGCTGGAGCGCCGGTCCGCGGTCAAGAGCGGCTGGAGCGCAGATCAGCTCTTCGAGCGCCTCGCCGGCAAGGGGGATCACACCACGAGCCTCGAGCAGCATTTGACGATGCTGCGCGAGGCGGGGTTCCGCGCGGCCTGCCTGGAGCTGCAGCTCAATCGCGCGGTGTTCGTGGGCCGGTTGGATCGCTGATCGATGGCCGACGCCGCGGCGGTCGGGTTCCGGAAGGCGCGGCTCGAGGATCTCCGAGCCATCCTGGAACTGCTGAACGACGGCAAAGTCGGCAACGTCTTGGAGCGCATTGAAGACCCGATGCCGAGGCTTTACACGGACGCCTTCGCCCTCCTCGACAGCGATCCCAACCAGCTGCTGCTGGTAGGCGAGATCGGCGGCCGCGTCGTCGCCGGCCTGCAGCTGACCTTCATCCCGGGCATCGCGCACCAAGGAGCCTGGCGCGCCCAGGTCGAGGCGGTCCGCGTCGCCCGGGAGTTGCGCGGCCAAGGGATCGGCGAGGCGATGATGCGGCACGTGATCGCGCTGGCCAAGGAGCGGGGCTGCGCGCTGCTGCAGCTTACCACCAACAAGGCCAGGGACGACGCGCAACGCTTCTATCGCCGGCTCGGCTTCACTGCGAGCCATGAGGGCATGAAGCTGAGGCTCAGCTAGTCGCTGGTTTGCCAGCCGGGGGCGCCGCGCTTATATCTTGCGCCATGAGCGAGACCCTCAAGAACCTGGTCGGGCTGGACCGGACCGAGCTTGCCGCGGAGATGGCGGCCTTCGGCGCCGAGCCGTTCCGCGCGCGCCAGCTTTGGCATTGGATCTATCACCGGGGCGCCACCAGCTTCGAGGCGATGACGTCGCTCTCGAAGGCGTTCCGGGCAACGCTCGCCGAGCGCTACACTGTGGCGCGGCCGGCGGTCTCGCGCGCGCTCGCCTCCGTCGACGGCACGCAAAAATGGCTGCTGCGCTTCGCCGACGGCCAGGAAGTCGAGAGCGTGCACATCCCCGAGGAGGACCGCGGCACGCTCTGCGTCTCCTCCCAGGTCGGCTGCACGCTCACCTGCAAGTTCTGCCATACCGGGACGCAGCGCCTGGTGCGCAATCTCGAGGCGGCCGAGATCGTGGGCCAGGTGATGATCGCGCGCGACGCGCTCGGCGAATGGCCCTCTCCCGCCGAAGACCGCCAGATCACCAACATCGTCATGATGGGGATGGGCGAGCCGCTCTACAATTTCGACAGTGTGGCGAAGGCGTTGAAGATCGTGATGGACCACGAGGGGCTCTCGATCTCCCGGCGCAAGATCACGCTCTCGACCGCGGGCGTGGTGCCGATGATCCGCCGCTGCGGCGCGGAGCTCGGCGTCAATCTCGCGATATCGCTGCACGCGGTCAGCGACGAGCTCAGGGACGTGCTGGTGCCGCTCAACAAGAAATACCCGATCGCGGAGCTGCTGGACGCCTGCCGGACATATCCGGGCTCCAGCAACGCGCGACGCATCACCTTCGAGTATGTGATGCTGCAAGGCGTCAACGACACGCCGGCCGAGGCGCGCGAGCTGGTGCGGCTGCTGGCGGGGATTCCCGCCAAGGTGAACCTGATCCCGTTCAACCCCTGGCCGGGCGCGCCCTTCGAGTGCTCGAGCGATGCCGCGATCGCCGCTTTCGCCGACATCGTCAATGCCGCCGGCTATTCCTCGCCGGTGCGCACGCCGCGCGGCCGCGACATCCTCGCCGCCTGCGGTCAGCTCAAATCCGACAGCGTGAAGCTCAGCAAGAGCGAACGGCTGAAGCAGCAGGCGGCGGCCGGCGCCGCTTAGGTCGCCGGCTTCGGGATCGCCGGTACGGCGACCTGGGCGAGCGGGCGGCCGCTCGCGTCGCAGAGCGCCGCCTGCAGCGTGCGGATGATGCCGATGAGCTCGCTGATCTCCGTCTCGCGCAAGAGGTCGAGCTTCTGGTGCACCAGCTCGATCTCGAGCTCGGCCTTCAAATTGATGTCGTAATCGTGCTGCGCGGCGCGGCGATCGATTTCCGATTGCCGGTTCTGGCTCATCATGAGGATAGGCGCCGTGTAGGCCGCCTGAAACGAGAGCGCGAGGTTCAACAGGATGAACGGATAGGGATCCCATTGCTGGACCCAGGCCGTGACGTTGAGCGCCATCCAGATCACCAGCAACACGCTCTGGACGATGATGAAGCGCCACGAGCCCACCACGCGCGCGACGGCATCGGAGACGCGAGCCCCCAGCGGGAGGTCATGCTCGTGGTGGGTTTTGCGGTGCGCCCGGCGGTTCCGGCGCAGCTCCACGAGCCGCGTGAGCTCGTGGGATTCCATCGAATGTGCGGGATGCGCTTGCATCGGGGTGCTCCTGAGTGATGGCTCTTGGATCAGAGGATCTTCAGCACCGCCTCGGGCGGGCGGCCGAGGGCGGCGTGGTTGCCCTTGACCACGATCGGACGCTCGATCGTGATCGGGTGCTTTGCCATGCCGGCGATGAGCTGGGCGTCGCTGAGGTTGGGCTTGTCGAGCCCCGCCTCCTTCGCCTCCTTCTTGCGCAGGAGCTGGCGCGGGCTCAGCCCCAGTTTCGTCAACAACTGCCTCAATTCCGTGGCGTTGGGCGGCGTCTTCAAGTATTCGACGACCTCCGGCTTGACGCCCTTCTTCTCCAGCAAAGCCAGCGTCTTGCGCGAGGTGTTGCAACGGGGATTGTGATAGATGGTGACGGTCATGCGTCGTCCTCGTCGCGGAATTCGCCGGTGATCGTGAGCCCCTGGAAACAGTTTCCTCGTCCCGGTTAATCACCGTCAAGGCGCGATTTTTATAGGCACCCGCGGCGGTTACCTGTCGCTTGCCGCGACCGGCGCGGCCCCTATACTGCCCCGCGCCATCGCTTGAAGGGGCTCCCATGAGTGGTTCGGTTAAGAAAGTCGTGCTCGCCTATTCCGGCGGCCTCGATACCTCGGTGATCCTGCGTTGGCTGCAGGACACCTACGGCTGTGAGGTCGTGACCTTCACCGCCGATCTGGGCCAGGGCGAGGATCTGAGCCCGGTGCGCCGCAAGGCCGAGCTCATGGGCATCAAGGAGATCTTCGTCGAGGATCTGCGCGAGGAGTTCGTGCGCGACTTCGTGTTCCCGATGTTCCGCGCGAACGCGCTCTACGAGGGCAACTATCTCCTTGGCACCTCGATCGCGCGGCCGCTGATCGCCAAGCGGCAGATCGAGATCGCCAATAAGGTCGGCGCCGACGCCGTGGCCCATGGCGCCACCGGCAAGGGCAACGACCAGGTGCGCTTCGAGCTCGCCTATTACGCGCTCAAGCCCGACATCAAGGTGATCGCGCCCTGGCGCGAATGGAAGCTCACCTCGCGCACGCGGCTCCTCGAATACGCCGAGCAG
>DATMMM010000095.1:0-11709 GCA_035569735.1 Allostellaceae bacterium
CGGCGCCAGCACGACCTCCTTGCGCAGGAGCCGCAGCAGGTCGCGGTAGGGCTGCCAGAGGGCTGGTCCGCGCTTGGCGGTGAGACGCGCCTTCACCTTGCGCACGATGCCGGTGAGCAATGGCGCCAGCGCCAGCACCAGCAGGAGCTGCAGCGCTTCCAGCGCGGCCGCGGTCACTGACTCACCGCCACGATCAGCAAAAGCAGCACCAGGGCCGCGAACATCAGCGAGAGATAGCGCCGGATGGTCTGGAACTGCAGGACATTGAGCCGGTCGGCAAGCCACGAGACGAGGCCGGCGACGGGCGCATAGATGCCGTCCCAAGCAGGGTCGCGCAGCGTGACCTCGAACTCGGCCGCACGGGCGTCGCCCGGCTCGGGCATGTCGACCCGCTCGCGCGCCGCGAAGGCGGTGCTGCCGAAGATCCGGCGGATCGGTTGCGCGAAGCTTCCGGCGGTGTATTGCGTCTCAGTGCTCGGATCGGGGAAGCCGCAATCCCAGGGTGCCGATCGGCGCGCGCGGTCGGAGGCGAAGCGGTGGATCACCACCACCAGCACGCCCGCCAGGAGCGTGATCGCCAGCAGGATGCTAAGCCCGCTATAGGAGCTGCGCTCGACGCCGAGCGGTATCAGCCAGAGCAGGTTCGATTCCGAGAGCGCGGTGCCGCTGCCGGGAATCAGCAGGGCGGTCACCGGCCGCAGCAGGTCGACCAGCAGGATCGGCACGACGCCCACGAGCGTGCAGATCGCCGCGAAACCCGCCATCGGCGCCACCATCAGCAGGCCGACCTCGCGGGCCTCGGCGGCGGCGGGCGTGCGCGGCCGGCCCAGGAACACCACGCCGAAGGCCTTGACGAAGCAGACCGCGGCGAGCGCCGCCGAGAGAGCCAGCATGGCGCCCACCACGGGCACCGCGAATTTCAGCAGCCATTGCGGCAGCACCGAGCCCGCGAGGATCGCCTGGAAGGTCAGCCACTCCGAGACGAAGCCGTTGAAGGGCGGCAGCGCCGAGATCGCGACGGAGCCGATCAGGAACACGAAAGCCGTGCGCGGCATCCGGTGGATGAGCCCGCCCAGGTGTTCCATGTCGCGCTCGCCCGTCGCCACCAGCACCGCGCCCGAGCCCAGGAAGAGCAGGCTTTTGAACATGGCGTGGTTGAAAACGTGGAGCAACGCCGCGAACAGCGCCAGGCCCGCCAAGGCGTCGAGATGGTTTGCCCGGAAGGCGAGCGCGAGCCCCAGGCCGATCACGATGATGCCGATGTTCTCCACGGTGTGATAGGCGAGCAGGCGCTTCAAATCGTGCTGCATGACCGCGTAAAGCACACCCATCAGGGCGGTGATGCCCCCTATCATCAGCACCACGACGCCCCACCACCACGGCGGGGTTCCCATCAGGTCGAACAGGATGCGCACCAGCCCGTAGAGCGCCACCTTGGTCATGATCCCGCTCATCAGGGCCGAGACGTGGCTGGGTGCGGCCGAGTGCGCGGGCGGCAGCCAGACGTGGAGCGGCACCAGCCCTGCCTTGGACCCCGTGCCGATCAGCGCGAGACCGAACAGGATCGAGGCCTTGATCGGGTCGAGGGCGGCGCCGCGGAGCGCGTCGAAGGCATAGGAGCCGACGCCGCCCGAGAGCAGGCCGAAGCCCAGCAGCAAGGCGCCGGCCCCGAAGCTCGCCATCACGAGATAGAGAAACGCGGCGGGCCGCGTCTCCGGCTGCCGGTGCGTCGACAGCACCAGGAGCCACGAGGCCACCGACATGACCTCCCAGCTCACCAGGAAGACGAAGGCGTCGTCCGCCACCAGGACGAGGTTCATGGCGGCGATGAAGAGCGGATAAAACGGCAAGACGCGGCCGGGCTCGTCGTCGTGCGTGCCGTACTCGAGCGCGTAGAGGCTGATCGGCACGGCCGCGCCGTTGACGATCAGCAGGAAGAACGCGGAGAGCGCATCGACCCGGAAGTGCGCACCGAGCCAGGGCAGGCCCAGGGGCAGCACGGTCGCGACCGGAGCCGCCGCTGCCGCCAATGTCCAGAGCGCCGCCAGCGCGATCACCCCGCCCGCCGCCGCGGCCGTGAGATAGACCGGGAAGAGCGCCCGCCTTCCAGCAAGCCCCAGGAGGGCCGCTCCGGCGTAGAGGCCGAGCCCGGCGGCCAGCGCGCTCAGCACGCGGGCGCTCTTGCGGCGCTGCTCGGACGGGGAAAAGCCACCGACGCTACGTCCTCGATCGCTCGACTGGATCGGCGTCGCCTTGCCGCCCTCCCTTGCAAGCGGCGGGCGACGACGAGCGATCTCGGAAAATCACAAACCAAGGGCGTGGATTCTAGCAGCAGCTTGGCAGGTCGCAAGCGTCCTGGGACGCGGCCTAAGGGCACAGCGCCGCGCTCACCGGCAATCCTCGGTGCCGCGACTCCGGATCTGCTCCGCTCAGTGCTCCGTGGCCAGCGCGCGGGCGAGTTGGCTCAGGGCCTCTTGATAGCGCTCGTTCGGGATCTGAGAGAAGTTCTTCGCGAGCTCGAGGCACATACGCTCGCGGGCGCTTTGAATCTTGCTCTGCGGCCCCTCGATCCCCTCGAAGAACGTACCCACGGGAACGCCCAGCGCGCGGGCGATCTGGAACAGGCGCCCGGCCGAGACGCGGTTGATGCCACGCTCATACTTGTGGGCCTGCTGGTAGGTGACACCGATGAGATCGGCGAGCTGCTGCTGGGTGAGCCCAAGCATGATCCGCGATTCGCGAATCCGGGCGCCGACGTGGCGGTCGATATCTTGGACACGGGTGGTCATTTGAGTCATGGCGGAATCGATGGCTCCTTACTAGGAGAAACACGGCACTGGTCTGTGCGGCCGCCCGCCCCGAAAGCTCCACGCCAGCCAGCGCCAGCTTGAACGCACCCCCACGCAAACTAACAGAGCGCGGCGCCCGATCCGCCGGTCTCCTCGCCGGTATATCCGGCTGAAGGGGGATTTAGGCCGGAAGGCAGGATTTTCAACCGCCCTAGGCCCGATGCGGCGGAGGCATGGCTGGCGCCCGCTGCCGGGGTTTGACAGGTCCCGCGGCCGGGTGATAACGACCCAGGCTCGCAAAGCTTGGGGCCCAAGTCGTGCGAGCCCATCGATAGGAGACCGCCCGAGCCCATGCCGCGCATCTCGATCGGCGACTGCCATCTCTACTACGAGCGGCATGGCGGCGGGTTCCCGGTTGTCTTCGTCAGCGGATTGACCGGTCAGGCGGTATTCTGGCGCGACCAGCTGCCCGCTTTCTCCCGGGAATTCGAGGCCGTGGTCTTCGACCATCGAGGCGTTGGCCAGAGCGACCACAGTCGGATCTCGTACACGGTCGAACGGTTGGCGGCCGACGTGGTTGCGCTCATGGACGCTCTTTCGATCGACAAGGCACACGTGGTCGGCCATTCGACCGGGGGTGCGATCGCTCAGATCCTCGCGATCGAGCATCCCAAGCGACTGGCGAGCGTGGTGATCTCCGCGAGCTGGACCAAGGCCGACGCCTATTTCCGCCGGCTCTTCACGCTCCGCAAGGAGCTGCTCAGCCGGCTCGGTCCCGCGGCCTATCTGCAGGCCGCCACGCTCTTCCTCTACGCGCCCCATTGGATCGCCCAGAACAACGAAAAGCTCCGCCAGCTGGAGGCGCAGAACCTCTCGACCTTCTCCCCTCCGGAGATCGTCATTAGTCGCATCGATGCCATTCTGGCCTTCGACCGTACCGCCGAGCTCTCCCGCATCACCACGCCCGCCCTCATCGTCGGCGCGCAGGACGACGTCGTCACCCCGAACTATTTCGCCGAGGAACTCGCGCGCCTCATTCCCGGTGCCGAGGTGAAGATCTTTCCCCAGGGTGGCCACTGCTTCACCCAGGTGATGCCGCGTGACTTCAACCAGGCCGTCCTGCGCTTCCTGAAGGCCCACACGCCCGCCTGAGCGTCGGTAAGGTCAACAGAGCGTAAACGGCGCGCGATTCTCGCCGCGTCCAGCGTGGCTTGCAGGAAGCCGTTCACGTTCCGGGTCGGCAGCCGCAGGGGATTGAAATATCGGGGCTTTTCGGCGAAGCCTTAATTCTTCCTAAAGTTGTCTGCGCCTACTTTGATGAGGTCGCAGGCCTTTGTTTTACTCGCGATTTCATCTCTTTCTTGTAACGGACCGCAGCGGACTCCATGACCTCGGACGGCCAATCGACGCTGAGGCAATTGCACTCCACTTTGGAGGCGGCGGGCGACCTCGCCTACATCTGGGACCTCGCGAGTGACGCGCTCGAATGGCACGGCGCAACCATGACAGGGTTCGGGGGCTCCCATGCCGCCGCCATCGTGACCGGCAAGGGGTTCGCGGAGCGGATCCATCCGGAGGATCGCTCGCTCAGAGAAAGCCGCCTGGAGGCTTCGGCCGCGCGCGGCGACTTCTTCGAATGCGAGTATCGCTTAAGCGACGAGAGCGGCGCCACGATCTGGGTCCAGGACCACGGCCGCGCGGAGCTCGCCGCCGACGGCTCGCCGCAACGCCTGATGGGTGTCCTCCGCCTGGTCACGGACCGAAAGCTGGAGCAGCTGCGGCTGGAACGGCTCGCCAACCACGACGAGCTCACCGGACATTTCAACCGGACGCGCTTGCGTGAGGCGCTGAATCGGGCCGTGTCCTCGAGCCTGCGCTCGGGACGGCCAGGCGCCTATCTCGCCATCGGCATCGACAAGCTCGGAACCGTGAACGACGCCTTCGGCTACCAGATCGCCGATGAGGTGATCATCGAGATCGGCCGGCGCCTAGACCGGCAATTCCGTGGCGGCGATGTCATGGGACGGGTCGGGGGCGACCGCTTCGGCATCGTGCTGAGCAACTGCCCTCCGGAGAATTTGGCGAGTCTCGCGGAAAAGATCTTGGCCCTGATCGGCCAGGCGCAGATCACGACCTCCGCGGGTCCTCTCTATGCGACCGTCTCGATCGGCGGCGTGTGCTTTCCCGAGCAGGGAATGGACGGCTTCGACGTCATGACGCGGGCAGAGACCGCGCTCGCCGAGGCGAAGCGGGCCGGCCGCGACTGCTTCGCGGCCTATCGCGTCGCCAAGGCGCAGCAGCGCCAGCAGCGCTCGGACATCGCGCTCGGCGAGGGCGTTCAGCGCGCGCTCAAGGAGGACCGCCTGGTGTTCGCTTACCAGCCGGTGGTCAACAGCGAGTCTGGAGCCGTCGCCTACCACGAATGCCTGCTGCGCATGATCGCGGAGGATGGCAGCATCGTCTCGGCGGCTGCCTTCGTTCCCGTGATCGAGCAATTGGGCTTCATCCGGCTGCTCGACCGATATGTGTTGGAGCGCGCGGTGAGCGAGGCAAGCCAGCACCCCGAGTGCGCGCTCGCCTTCAACATCTCGGGCCTGACCGCGACCGATCACGCCTGGCTTCGCTTTCTGGTGTCGCTCCTGCGCGACCGGCCCGAGGTCGCCCGCCAGCTCGTGATCGAGATCACCGAGACGGCGGCGCTCCATGACATCCAGGAGTCCGCGCGCTTCGTCGGCACGCTGCGCGAGCTCGGTTGCCGGGTGGCGCTCGACGATTTCGGCGCCGGCTTTACGTCGTTCCGCTATATGCAGGCGCTCGATGTCGACATCGTCAAGATCGACGGCTCCTTCGTGCGCAATCTCGCGGAAAACTCCGACAACCAGATCTTCTTGCGCCATCTGGTCGGGCTGGCCGACGCCTTCGGCCTGATCACGGTGGCGGAATGCGTCGAATCGGCGCGCGACGCCGCGATTTTGCGGCAAGAGGGCGTGCGCTTCCTGCAGGGCTACCATTTCGGCCGCCCGACGCTCGAGCAACCCTGGCACGCCGTGCAAAAAGCGGTGACGCCGCAGGCCGCCCGCCGGCGCAGCATCGCCGCCTCTTGATCGGTTGAACTTGGAAGGGCGGCGCCGGCGCTAAGCCGTCCGGCTATTCCTTCCGATGCTTCGTAAGCTCCTCGACCTGCTTCTGCAGCGTGTTGATGCGGTCGTTGAGTTCCTTGATATCCCCCTCGGCCTCGGGCTTGTCGGCGGGCTTGGTGGTCCCCGCACCCGGCGCCGTGAAGGGCGAGAACATCTTCATGGTCTGCTCGAAGAGCGCCAGGTTCTGCTTGCCCATCTCCTCGAGCTTGCCGAACGGAAAAATGCCGCCAAACGTCTGCTGGAGACTCTTGCGCATCTGCTCCTGATTGAGCGCGAAGGCTGCCATCGCCTGCTCGAGGTAGCGCGGCACCATCCACTGCATGCTGTCGCCATAGAGGCTGATCAGCTGGCGCAGGAAGCCGATCGGCAGCAGATTTTGCCCCTTCTGTTCCTCCTCCACGATGATCTGGGTGAGCACTGCGCGGGTGATCTCGTCGCCGCTCTTGGCGTCGAACACCACGAATTCCCGGCCCTCTTTCACCATCCGGCTCAAATCGTCGAGCGTGACGTAGCTGCTCGTCGAAGTATTGTAGAGCCGCCGGTTGGCGTATTTCTTGACGACGACAGGCGGGGGCTTCGCCCCTGCGCCCTGTCCGGCTCCGCTCTGCTCGTCTGACATGGGGCGATTTCCGCTCTGCACTATTATAAGGCAGCATAACAGCATTTGGGCACTCATGTCGCAAGTGATGGGGAAGGCCCTTGGGCCCTCGCCTAGAAACAGTCACTGACGGCCGATATACTCCGGCCTTATGGCGGACCCACCGGATCTTTCCGCCCTGGCCAAGCGCTATGTGGACCTGTGGCAGGATCAGCTGATCGCGCTCGCCGCTCACCCCGAGCTGGCCGAGGGCTTGGCGCGGGTGCTGGCCGCGTTCCCCTTTCCGTCGGTGACCTGGCCCGCCACCGGCCCCGCGTCGTCGCATAATGGCAACGCCGCAACCGCCCCGCCTCGGACCGCGCCCTCTGCCGCTGCACCTGGCGGCGGCGATCACGAGCTTCGCCAGCTCGCACGCCGCCTTGCCGCTCTTGAAGAGCGGCTTTCTCGCCTGGAGACCGGAGCTTCGGGCGGCGGGCAGCGATCTCGAAAAAAGCCTCGCCGCCGTCGGCCTTGAGGCGGTCGCGCAAGCGGTCGAGCGCGAGCTCCGGACCCGGGCCGATCGGTTCTTGCGGGGCATCGAGCGCTATCGCGAGCACCCCTATCGCCGCGACCTGGCCGATCCCGCGACGCTCTGGCAGGACGGATCGACGCGGCTCATCGACTATGGCGGCGCCGGCGCGCCGCTCCTGGTGGTGCCCTCGCTGGTCAACCGCGCCTACATCCTCGACCTCATGGCGCAGAAGAGCCTGCTGAGATGGCTGGCCGCGAACGGTCTCCGGCCGCTGCTGGTGGACTGGGGCACGCCCGGCGACCTGGAGCGGCGGTTCACGCTCACGGACTACATCGCCGGCCGTCTCGAAGCCGCGCTCGACGCCGCGGCGGCAGCAGCCGGTGGGCCCATGGCGGTCATGGGCTATTGCATGGGCGGTGTCTTGGCGCTCGCCCTGGCGGAACGCCGGCCCAAGCGCGTGAGCGCGCTCGCGCTGCTCGCGACACCCTGGGATTTTCACGCCGAGCGCGCCGAGCAGGCGCATCTCCTGGGCGCGCTCATGCCCTCGCTCAAGGCCACGTTCAGTGTTCTCGGCGAGCTTCCCGTCGATGTCCTGCAGACGCTCTTCGCCTCGTTGGACCCGCTGCTGGCCCTGAGAAAATTCTCGCGCTTCGCGGAACTGGAAGAAAGCGATCCGCGCGCGCGCGAGTTCGTGGCGCTGGAGGATTGGCTCAACGACGGCGTGCCCCTTGCCTTGCCGGTGGCGGAGGCCGTGCTCACGGAGTGGTACGGCGAGAACGCGACCGCGCGCGGCATTTGGCGCGTCGCCGGGCGCCTGGTCGATCCCGCGCGCTGCGCCATGCCGTCGCTGGTGGTGGTGCCGGCGCAGGACCGTATCGTTCCCCCAGGCTCGGCCCGCGCGCTCGCGGCCGCGCTCCCCTCGGCGGAGAGCTGGACCCCGGCGCTCGGGCATATCGGCATGGTGGTCTCGCGCGAGGCGCCCCGCACGGTCTGGCAGCCGCTGCGGGACTGGCTGCTGCGCCAGGTGCCGAAGCCGGCGCGCAGCCGGCCTCGCAAGCGGCGCGCGCAAAGCTGAATTGATCAGCGGAAAGCCGTGGATTCGCGATCTAATCGAGGAGCTTGCCGCTGGCTACCGAGGTCCTGGCCGTCCGTCTGCGAGAAACGCTGTTTAACTTTTGCGCTGCGGTATTATTTATGAGGCAGGGAACCAGTGCCTGAACCCAACCTGAGGAGTCTCCGATGACCGATGTCGTGATCGCCAGCGCCGCCCGCACACCGGTCGGCGCCTTCAATGGCGGGCTGAGCAGCGTGCCCGCGCATTACCTCGGGCAGACCGCCATCGTCGAGGCGCTTCGCCGGGCGAAGGTCGAGCCCAAGGATGTCTCGGAGGTGATCCTCGGGCAGATCCTCGCGGCGGGCGAGGGGCAGAACCCCGCGCGCCAGGCCGCGGTCGGCGCCGGCATTCCCTACGAGGTGACGGCCTACGGCGTGAACCAGCTTTGCGGCTCGGGGCTGCGCACCGTGGCGCTCGGCTACCAGGCGATCCGCACCGGCGACAGCGAGATCGTTGTCGCCGGCGGCCAGGAGAGCATGAGCCAGGCGCCGCACTGCATCCATCTGCGCAACGGCACCAAGATGGGCGACACGCAGATGGTGGACACCATGATCCGCGACGGGCTCTGGGACGCCTTCAACGGCTACCACATGGGCAACACCGCGGAGAACGTGGCGCAGCGCTGGCAGATCACGCGCCAGCAGCAGGACGAGCTGGCGCTCCGCTCGCAGTCGCGCGCGGAAGCCGCGCAGAAATCCGGCCGCTTCAAGGACGAGATCGTCTCGGTGAAGATCACCAGCCGCAAGGGCGACGTGATGGTGGAGAGCGACGAATATCCGCGCCACGGCACCACCATGGACGCGCTGCAGAAGCTTCGCCCCGCCTTCGACAAGAATGGCACCGTGACCGCCGGCAATGCCTCGGGCATCAACGACGGCGCCGCCGCCGTTGTGCTGATGACCGCCAAGGAGGCGGATCGGCGCGGGCTTCAGCCGCTCGCCCGCATCGTCTCCTGGGCGACCGCCGGGGTCGATCCCGCCATCATGGGGACGGGGCCGATCCCCGCGAGCCGGCTCGCCCTCAAACGCGCGGGCTGGAAGGCCGACGACCTCGACCTCATCGAGGCGAACGAGGCCTTCGCGGCCCAGGCTTGCGCCGTCAACAAGGACCTCGGGTTCGATCCCGAGAAGGTCAACGTGAACGGCGGCGCCATCGCCCTGGGCCACCCGATCGGCGCCTCGGGCGCCCGCGTGCTGGTGACGCTCTTGCACGAGATGGGCAAGCGCAAAGCCAAGAAAGGCCTCGCCACCCTCTGCATCGGCGGCGGCATGGGCATCGCCCTGTGCGTCGAGCGCGACTGAATACAGCCGCCAGTGGCCACCCCTCAAGCTCGTTATGACCGGGCTTGTTCCGGTCATCCACGTGTTCTTTCTCCGCGAAGGAACACGGGATGCGCGGAACAAGTCCGCGCATGACGACGATTGAGCGAATGGGATAGCGCTATCACTCGCTGAGGCTCTGGCGAAACCTCGAATCAAGGCACAGGCCGCCCAATCTCCGGGCGGCCTGTCGCATTTCCGGTTCTACGCTAAGATAATATCCGGTGATGCAACGACAGGCGCGCGAAGCGCCTGCTTTTCCGGGAGGCACGCATGGCGCGAGTGGCGGTGGTGACGGGTGGAACGCGCGGCATCGGCGGCGCGATCTCGTTGGCGCTCAAACAGGCGGGGCACAATGTCGGCGCGATTTATGCTGGCAATGACGGGGCGGCGGCGGCCTTCACCAAGGAAACCGGCATCCCCGCCTATAGATTCGACGTCTCCGACTACAAGGCCTGCGAGGCTGGGCTGAAGCGCATCGCGAGCGAGCTCGGGCCCATCGAGGTGCTCGTGAACAATGCCGGCATCACCCGCGACGCCGTGCTGCACCGCATGACGCCGGAGCAGTGGGGCGCGGTGATCCAGACCAACCTCACCTCGTGCTTCAACATGTGCCGGCTGGTGATCGACAGCATGCGCGAGCGCGGCTTCGGCCGCATCGTCAACATCGGCTCGATCAATGGCCAAGCCGGGCAGTACGGCCAGGTCAACTATGCCGCCGCGAAATCGGGCATCCACGGCTTCACCAAGGCGCTGGCCCAGGAGGGGGCGTCCAAGGGCATCACCGTCAACGCGATCGCGCCCGGCTACATCGATACCGACATGGTGCGCGCGGTACCGCCCAACGTGCTCGAGAAGATCGTGGCCCGAATCCCCGTGGGCCGGCTCGGCCTTGCCGAGGAGATTGCCCGCACCGTGCTGTTCCTGGTTTGCGACGAAGGCGCCTTCATCACGGGCTCGACCATCTCGGTCAACGGCGGCCAGCACATGTATTAGGCGTGCGGCTCTGCCGTTCAGCCGTTTCAGAAGGGCAGCTGCAGGCGCTCATCGAGGAGGAACCCAGAATGGCCGTGCGAATCGAGAAAGAGGGATCGGTGTGGACCGTGATTCACGATCGGCCCGAGGCGCGCAATGCCATGGACCCCGAAAGCGCGGACCGGCTCACCGCCGCTTTTCTCGAATTCGATGCCGATCGGGATGCGTCCGTCGCCGTGTTCCATGGCGCGGGCGGCGCGTTTTGCGCCGGCTGGGACCTCAAATACGTCAGCACGCTCGACGCCGCGCATCCCCTCGGCGAGCTCGATATCCCCGTCGCGGGGCCGCGGGGTAATGGCGGCGAAATCCCGCGCGGTCCCTTGGGGCCCTCGCGGCTCGAGCTGCAGAAACCGGTGATCGCGGCGATCGAGGGCCCCGCCGTCGCCGGCGGCATGGAGCTGGGGCTGTGGTGCGATTTCCGGGTGATGGCGGAAGGCTCGTACTTCGGCGTCTATTGCCGCCGGTGGGGCGTGCCGCTGATCGACGGCGGCACCGTGCGTCTGCCTCGGATCGTGGGGCAAGGCCGCGCGCTCGAGATCATCCTCACGGGCCGCAAAGTGCCGGCGGAGGAATGCCTGACCATCGGCTTGTGCGAATACGTGACCCCGAAGGGCGGCGCCCGCGCGAAGGCCGAGGCGCTGGCGCGGGAGATCGCGCGTTTCCCGCAGGTCTGCGTGCGCGCCGATCGCCGCTCCGCCATCCGCAGTCACGGGCTCGGGACCCGCGAGGCGCTGATCCAGGAATGGTACAACGGACGCGAAGCCCTCATCGCGGACGGCGTGGCGGGTGCCACCCGATTCAAGAACGGCCTCGGTCGGCACGGCGATTTCGGCAAGATCAGCTGAGCGCTTGTCGGCGGAGTTGGGTCAGCCAGCGACGGGGTCGCCCGACCGAGCCGAGATGCTGCAAGGCGAGTTGAGACCACGAGCCGCTTCGCTGTCGGTGGCGTTCAATCGACTGTTTGTTCGCTCGCGCTTTCAGAATTGATCCACTAGATCGGTTCGGCCTCGATGAGATGATGCCCCATCGCCTCCGGAACATTTCGGAGAGAGACGGTCCGCGCGAGTCGCAGCCCGCTGCGTGCGAACAGCGCCGAATACTCCTCCGTCGTGCGGTCATCTGTCATTTCCTCCCGCTCACGTAATGTATTGAAGCTTACGGCAGCCATCCGCCAGCAGGGCTCTTGTGTGCCGTCAATGCTCG
>DATMMM010000096.1:0-6352 GCA_035569735.1 Allostellaceae bacterium
TGGCGGCGACGCTCTCGGGCGTCTGGGGCATGTATTCCGGCTTCGAGCTCTGCGAGGCGACGCCGGTCCCCGGCCGCGAGGAGTATCTCAATTCCGAGAAATACGAGATCAAGGCCTGGGACTGGGACCGGCCGGGCAACATTCGCGACTACATCGCGCGGCTCAACCGGATCCGGCGCGACAACCCCGCGCTCCACTATTCGACGAACCTTCGCTTCTATCAGGCGCACGACGGCAACATCCTGTTCTACGGCAAGGCGACCGCCGCTGGGGACAACGTGATCTGGATCGCGGTGAACCTGGATCCCCATGTCGCCCACGAGGCGATGCTCGAGCTGCCTCTCCATGAGCTCCAGGGTGGCGGGCAGGGCGGCATCGAGGTGGAGGAGCTGCTGCACGGCGATCGCATGACCTGGCATGGCTCGAGCCAGCGGATCCGCATGGATCCGTCGTTCAATCCCTGCGCAATCTGGCGCGTCTCGGCGCAGCCGCTGTGAGCCCCCGGGACATCGGCGCCATGGCGCGCAAATCACGCTCGATCGTCTTCGACCGCAGCGATCCCGTTTGGTTCAAGGACGCGGTGATTTACCAACTGCACGTCAAGGCGTTCTTCGACGCGAACGACGACGGCATCGGGGATCTGCAGGGCCTGACGCGCAAGCTCGACTACCTGCAGGACCTCGGCGTCACCGCGATCTGGCTGCTGCCGTTCTATCCGTCGCCGCTGCGAGATGATGGCTACGACATCTCGGATTACGCCGACGTCCATCCTTCCTACGGCACGCTGCGCGATTTCCGCGAGCTGGTGCGCGAATGTCACCGCCGCAATCTCCGGGTGATCACCGAGCTCGTGGTGAATCACACCTCCGATCAGCACCCGTGGTTTCAGCGGGCAAGGCGGGCGAAGCCGGGCTCGGTCCACCGCGACTACTACGTCTGGAGCGATACCGATCAGCGCTACAAGGACACGCGGGTCATTTTCCTCGACACGGAAAAATCGAATTGGACCTGGGACGATGCCGCGGGCGCCTATTACTGGCACCGCTTCTATAGCCACCAGCCGGACCTGAACTTCGACAAGCCGCGGGTGCTCAAGGAAGTCATCAGCGTGCTGCGATTCTGGCTGGAGATGGGCGTCGACGGGCTCCGGCTCGATGCGGTGCCCTATCTGGTGGAGCGCGAGGGCACAAGCAACGAGAACCTGCCGGAGACGCATGACGTGCTGAAGAAGATCCGCGCCGAGGTCGACGCGCGTTTTCCCGACCGGATGATGCTCGCGGAGGCCAATCAGTGGCCGGAGGACGTGCTGTCCTATTTCGGCGCCGGCGACGAGTGCCACATGGCCTTCCACTTTCCGCTGATGCCGCGCATGTACATGGCGATCGCCCAAGAGGACCGCCATCCCATCACCGACATCATGCGCCAGACGCCGCCGATTCCCGATGGCTGCCAGTGGGCGATCTTCCTGCGCAATCACGACGAGCTCACGCTCGAGATGGTGACCGACCGCGAGCGCGATTATCTCTGGACCTTCTACGCCGCCGATCGCAGGGCGCGGCTCAATCTGGGAATCCGCCGGCGCCTGGCGCCGCTGATGGAGAACGACCGGCGCAAGATCGAGCTGATGTACGGGCTGCTGCTCTCGTTGCCGGGCACGCCGGTGCTCTACTACGGCGACGAGATCGGCATGGGCGACAACATTTATCTCGGCGACCGCAACGGCGTGCGCACGCCGATGCAATGGTCTCCGGACCGGAATGCCGGGTTCTCGCGCGCGGCGCCCGAGAGCCTCTATCTCCCGCCGATCATGGATCCGATCTACGGCTACGAGGCCGTGAACGTGGAGGCGCAGGCTCGCAACTCCTCGAGCTTGCTGAGCTGGACCAAGAAAACCATCACGATCCGCCAGACCCAACGCGCCTTCGGCCGCGGCACGCTGCAGTTCCTTTATCCCGGCAATCGGAAAATCCTCGCCTACCTGCGCGAGCATGAGGGCACCTCGATCCTGTGCGTGTTCAATCTCGCGCACTCGCCCCAGGCCGTTGAGCTCGACCTTTCGCGCTACAAGGGCCGTGTCCCCGTCGAGCTCGGCGGCCGCAGCCTGTTCCCGCCGGTCGGAGATCTGAACTACCTCCTGACGCTCCCGGGCTACGGCTTCTACTGGTTCATCCTGGCCGAGCAGACGAACCTGCCGAGCTGGCATGAGCCGTTGCCGGAGCCGCTGCCCGACCTCCTCACGCTCGTCGTTCGCACCGGGCTCGAGGAGTTGCTCACCAGACCCGCCCGAGAGCAGCTGGAAACCGATGCGCTGCCGGCGTTCCTCGCCAAGCAGCGCTGGTTCGGCGCGAAGGACGCGAAGATCACGGGGACGCACCTTTCCTTCGGCGTGCCGCTGAAAGTGGACGGTGTCTCTTATTTGTTTTCGGTCGTCGACGTCTCGCTCTCGCGCGGCGGCGATCAGCGGTATTTCCTGCCGCTGGCGGTCTCGGCGGACAGCGAGACGGAGACGCCGGGCTGGCCGCTCCTGCCGTTCACGATTGCCCGCGTGCGCCGCGGCCGCGTGCTGAGCGCGCTCTACGACGCCAGCGCCACGGAGACTTTCCCGGTGACCCTGGTCGACGCGATCCGGCAGAATCTCGAGATCAAGGCGAATTCCGACGCGATCGTCTGCCGGCCGACGCCGCGCATGGCCGAGCTGCAATTGCCGAGCCCGGTGGAGGTACGCCGGCTCAAGGTCGAGCAGAGCAATTCCTCGATCCAGATCGGCGATCAATTGATCGCGAAGCTCTATCGCCGGATCACGCGCGGCGTGCATCCCGAGATCGAGATGGCGCGCTTCCTCTCCCTGGTCGGATTCAACAACACGCCGCCGCTTTACGGCACGATCGAGCACGTGGATGCGCAGGGCGTGCCCACGGCGCTTGCCGTGGTGTCGGGCTTCGTGCGCAACCAGGGAGACGGCTGGACCTACATGTCGGATTATGTGGTGCGCCGGCTCGAGGAGCAGCAGGTCGCGGTGGCTCCCGCGGAGCCGCCGACGGATTCAACCCTGCCGCACGCCTATCAGCGGGAACTCGCGGTGATGCTGGGTCATCGCACCGCGGAGCTGCATCGCGCGCTGGCCGTGCCGACCGACGATCCGGATTTTGCCCCGGAACCCATCGTCGCCGAGGATATGGCGGGCTGGCGCGCCGCGGCGCGCCGGCAGGCGGAGACCTCCTTCGCCACCCTGAAGCGGCAGTTGCCCGCCTTGCCCGAAGCCGATCGCGACGCGGCGAGCGCGCTGCTTGACCGTCAGGAGGAGTGCTTGAGCGTGATCGACGCACTCGCGCGGGGGCCGATCAATGCGATGAAGACGCGCATCCACGGCGATTATCATTTGGGCCAGGTGCTGGTCGCGCAGAGGGACTGGTACATCATCGATTTCGAAGGCGAGCCGGCCAAGACGCTGGACCAGCGTCGCGCCAAGCACTCGCCGCTGCGCGACATCGCGGGGATGCTGCGCTCATTCGACTATGCCGCCTGGTCGGCCGTGCGCCACATCGCCGCCACCACCAGCACGGTCGCCGAGGCGACGGTCCAGCAAGCCCTCGCCTGGCGTGACGAGACATTCGACGCGTTCATGGCGGGCTATCGCGAGCTCAACACGGAAATACCCAGCTATCCCTCGGACGAGCGCGAGGCGGCGCGGCTGCTCCAGATCTTCACGCTCGAGAAGGCCTGCTACGAGCTCGCCTACGAGGCCGCGAACCGTCCCGATTGGATCGCCATTCCGATCAAGGGAATCACGGCCATCCTGGATAGCAGCACGGCGAAGCAAAAATGACCCGAGGCAGATCTTCACGATCGAACGGCGGCGCGATCAAGCTCGAGAGCAGCGGCGACGCGCAGCGCGAGGGCCAATCCCGCTTGCAACAGCGCGGGCATCCGGCGATCGGAAATCGAGCCGCTGAGGTCGAGGCGGTCGTTGCCGGCGATTGCCGCGACCCCTTCGGCTTCCTCGGCATGCATTTGGATGGGCCCGGAGACTGCGTGACGGTCCGCGTGTTCTACCCGGCTGCCACGCGGCTCGAGCTCCTGCATGACGATGGCGCCGTGAGCGAGCTCGAGCGCATCCACCCCGCCGGCTTCTGGGCGACCGCGCTCGCCGGGCGGCGGGAGCGGTTTCCCTATCGGCTGCGGGCGATGACGCCGAGCGAACCGCGCGAATTCGACGACGTCTACAGCTTCCCGCCGATCCTCGGCGACCTCGACGTGCATCTGCTGGCGGAGGGAACCCATCTCAGGACCTACGAGCGGCTGGGCGCGCATCCGGCCGAGGCGTCGGGCGTCGCCGGCACGGCCTGGGCGGTTTGGGCGCCGAACGCGCGCCGGGTCAGCGTGGTCGGCGATTTCTGTGACTGGGACGGCCGCCGCCTGCCGATGCGGTTCCGGCATGAATGCGGGGTCTGGGAGCTGTTCGTGCCCGGCGTCGGACCCGACACGCTTTATAAATTCGAGATCAAAGGTCCGAGCGACGACCTGCTGCCGCTCAAGGCGGACCCCTATGCGTTCTATGCCGAGCGGCCGCCGCGCACCGCGTCGGTCGTGCACGCCGCGCGAGCCTTTCCCTGGCAGGACGATCGTTGGCTCGCGAGCCGCCCCGCGCTCAACGAGCGTCACGCGCCGATCTCGATCTACGAGGTGCATCTGGGCTCATGGCGCCGCAAGGGTGAGGACAGTCGCCATCAGCTGAGCTATCGCGAGCTTGCGGACAGTTTGGTTCCCTACGCCGTCGAGATGGGCTTCACCCATCTCGAGTTCCTGCCGGTGAGCGAATATCCGTTCGAGGGGTCCTGGGGCTATCAGCCGATCGGCCTCTTCGCGCCGACCAGCCGGTTCGGACGGCCGGAGGATTTCGCCTATCTCATCGACCGTTGCCATGCCGCGGGTCTCGGCGTCTTCATCGACTGGGTGCCCGGGCATTTTCCGACCGATCCGCACGGGCTCGGCTATTTCGACGGCACGCATCTCTATGAGCACGCCGATCCCCGGCAAGGATTTCATCCCGACTGGAACACGTTGATCTTCAACTATGGCCGGCGGGAGGTGACGAACTATCTCCTCGGCAATGCGTTGTTCTGGCTCGAGCGCTTCCACATCGACGGTTTGCGCGTCGATGCCGTGGCCTCGATGCTCTACCTGGACTACAGCCGCAAGGCCGGCGAGTGGATTCCGAACGCCCACGGCGGCAACGAGAATCTGGATGCGATCGCCTTCTTGAAGCGCATGAACGAGATCGCGTTTCGCGAGCAGCCGGGGGTCACCACGATCGCCGAGGAATCGACGGCCTGGCCCGCGGTCTCGCGCCCGACCTACGTCGGCGGGCTCGGTTTCGGCTTCAAATGGAACATGGGGTGGATGCACGACACGCTCAGCTACATGAGCAAGGATCCCATCCACCGGCGCTGGCATCACAACGAGCTCACCTTCGGGCTGCTCTACGCCTTCAGCGAGAATTTCATCCTGCCGCTCAGCCACGACGAGGTCGTGCACGGCAAAGGCTCCCTCATCGGCCGGATGCCCGGCGACCGATGGCAGCGCTTCGCGAATTTGCGCGCCTATTTCGGCTTCATGTTCGGGCATCCCGGCAAGAAGTTGCTGTTCATGGGCGGCGAATTCGCGCAGGAGCGCGAATGGAACCACGACCGGAGCCTCGATTGGCACCTGCTGAACGATCCCGCGCATTCGGGTCTCCAGGCGCTGGTCCGCGACCTCAATCGGCTCTATCGCGAGCGGCCGGCTCTGCACTTTCGGGATTGCGAGCCGGAGGGCTTCGAATGGCTGGTCGCCAGCGACGCGGAGAACAGCGTCCTCGCCTTCTTGCGCCACGGGCGGCCGACCGATCCGCCGGTGCTGGTCGTTTGCAATTTCACCCCGCAGCCGCGGACGGGCTATCGGATCGGCGTACCCACGACCGGCCTCTGGAAGGAGATCCTCAACACGGATTCTCAGCTCTATGGCGGCAGCAATATCGGCAATCGCGGCGGCGTCCTGGCCGAGCGCCTTGCCTGGCACGGCAAGCCATATTCGTTGGACCTGACGCTGCCGCCGCTCGGCACGCTGATGCTGACGCCGGAACCAGGCTGAGCCGGTGCGCGCGCTACCCGCACCCCGCAGTCGAGTCTGGCCCGGCCGTTCGGCGCCGCTGGGCGCGACCTGGGACGGCGCTGGCGTCAACTTCGCGCTGTTCTCGGCGCACGCCGAGAAGGTGGAGCTCTGTCTCTTCGACCGCAGCGGCGCGCGCGAGATCGCCCGCGTAACGCTGCCGGAGTGCACGGACGAGGTCTGGCACGGCTATCTGCCGGATGCC
>DATMMM010000097.1:0-2950 GCA_035569735.1 Allostellaceae bacterium
GCTGGCGCTCGGCCTGATCGACGATCCGCAGTTCGGGCCGGTGGTGATGGTGGGCGCGGGCGGCGTGCTGGTGGAGCTGCTGCGCGATGCCCGCTATGGCCTCGCCCCCTTCGGGCCGAAGACGGCGCGGCGTCTGCTCGACGGGCTCGCCGTCCGCCCGCTGCTCGACGGCGTGCGCGGCGCCCCGCCCGCCGACATCGACGCCGTGGCACTCGCCATCGCGCGTTTCTCGGTGCTCGCCGCCGATCTCGCCGACGTCATCGGCGAGTGCGACGTCAATCCGCTGATCGCGGGACCAGGCGGCGCGGTGGCGGTCGATGCGCTCATCATTCCGAAGCAGGCTTGACCCCATGGACCTCACCATCCCGGAAGCCGACCTCGCGCTGAAGCGCAAGGCGAAGGAGTTCGCGCAGACCTGGCTCTTCCCGCAGGAGGAGGAGCTGGAGCTCAACGGCCATCTGCCGCCGGAGACCTTGGCGCGGCTGCGCCGGGCCGTCGTCGAGCACGGCCTCAACGGCATCAACCATTCGCGCGAGCACGGCGGACAGGGCCTCACGATCTTCCAGCAGATGCTGGTGAGCGAGGAGCTCGGCAAGGCCACCGGCGCGCTCTGGGCGGTCGTCTGGCACCCCGCCTATCCCCTGCGCTTCGGCACCGAGGCGCAGAAGCGCGAGTATCTGGTCCCGAGCTGTGAGGGCCAGCGGCGCGGCGCCTTTGCCATCACCGAGCCCGGCGCGGGCTCCGATCCGCGCCTCGTTCAGACCCGCGCCGACCGCCGCAACGGCAAATACTCTCTCTCCGGTGAGAAGTGGTTCGTCACCACCGGCGACTACGCGGACTATCTGATCGTCCACGCCCATGTCGACGGCGATCCCGGCAAGCCCACGCTCTTCCTGGTGGACAAGGATCTCCCGGGCGTGCGCATCAAGCGCATCCCGAAGTTCATGCACACCTATGTCTTCGAGCATCCCGAGTTCGTCTTCGAGCAGGTCGAACTCGGCGAGGACAAGGTGCTGGGCAAGGTCGGCGAGGGCTTCGAGCTCACCAAGGACTGGTTCGTCGAGGCGCGGCTGCAGATCGCGGCGAACTGCCTCGGCGCCGCGATCCGCGCGGCGGAGATCGCCAACAGATACGCGGCCGAGCGCGTCCAGTTCGGCCGCCCGATCCGCGATTTCCAGGCGATCGAATTCATGCTGGCCGACATGGCCGTCGAGATCATGGCGACCAAGAGCCTGGTCTATCGCGTCGCCTGGGAGATCGACCGCGGCGGCGACCGCAAGCTCGTTCATGCGCGCGCCAGCGCCATCAAGCTGCAGGCCTCGGAGATGGCGGGCCGCGTCATCGACAAGGCGCTGCAGATCCTGGGCGGCCGCGGCTACATGCGCGAGAACCCGGTGGAGCGGCTCTATCGCGACATCCGCGTCGACCGCATCTGGGAAGGCACCTCGGAAATCCAGCGCGCGATCATCGGCGGCCAGATCAAGAAGCGCGGCCTCGCGCCTTACGTCGACTGGGTGTGAGGCGATCGGGGTTTCTCATCGTCCTTCCCCTCGAAGCTAACCGGCAGATCCAGGATGGGCGTGCTCGAGGAAGAAGCGGAGCATTTCGCTGGACGCATCAGGCCCGCGGGGATCGGTGTAAGACCCGGCCGGGCTGCCGCCCGACCAGGCATGGCCGGCGCCCCGGATGACCCACTGCTCGAGGAGCACCCGTCCCCTGGCATCGGCATGACGGGTGCGGCTGTAGGCGTAGCCGCCCGGCACTTGGCCATGCTCGACGGTTGTCCGTAGATCCGCGGGCACGGTCACCCTCGACTGCGCGATGACTTGGTCGCCATTGCACGGGTTCACCGTCGTATCCTGGTCGCCATGGAACACGATCGTCGGAACGATGCGCCTGTCGGGCTCGTCATCCAACACGGTGCCGCCTCGGCGAGCAGGCGCGGCCTTTCCCTGGCGCATTGCGGCGAACGCCGACGGCAGGTCGCTCGCTGCGCCGCAGGCGAGTCCGGAATGCACGCCGATCGCCGCGTAGAGATCGGGGTAGCCCATGCCCATGATGGCGGCCGCTGCCGCGCCGGCGGAGAGTCCGGCGACGTAGACCCGTCGCGGGTCGACCGAGTAGTCGCGCATGACCTGGCGCGTGATGCCGGCGATCAACGCGGGCTCGCCTTGGTCGCGCTGCTGATCGCGCGGGTTGAACCAATTCCAGCATTTCGAAAAATTGGCGGAGGTCGATTGAGCGGGATAGACCACGAAGCAGCTGCGCTCCTCGGCCAGCACGTTCATGCGCGTGCCGGCGGCGAAATCGTCCGGCGACTGCGTGCACCCATGCAGCATGACGACGAGCGGCAGCGCTTGCCCGTGATAGCCGCTGGGAACGTAGAGCTTGTAGGCGCGGGTCCCGGCTTGGTCGCTGAAGGACCCGGCGATGAACTGCGCGCCCTCCGGCACGATCTCGGGTGCGTGCACCGACGACGGACGCATCCGCCCCATTCGCCCCAACTCGGAGCCGACCCCATTGATGCGCTCGAGAAAGCTGGTCAGCGCTTCTGGCATGGGCGCTGAAGCCGCTCGTTCAGCCGTCCATGCTGGCCGTCCTCCGGCGCCACTTCCGAACAGTGGGCCGACACGCGGCGATGGCCGCGACGCTTTCGCCTCAATTCTATCCGGCGCCAGATCGATGAGGCGCGACACGCGTTCCGACGATGCTGCGGCGGGCTCGTCGTCCGAGCCGAAGGTGCTATAGGGTCGCGCTTCGCCGCGCAGCAGGCGGTGCAGGAGCGCCGTCGCATCGGCGAGCTTGCCCGCGCGAGTGAGGCGGGTCGCATCGAGCATGCCGCGGTACATTGAATCGTTCATGACGAGATCTTCCGTGTTGAAAGAGGTCGAGCGCCCTCGCGAGGAGAAGACCGACCGTCTCTCGGTTGAAAGGTTTTCGAGAAACTGAA
>DATMMM010000098.1:0-2403 GCA_035569735.1 Allostellaceae bacterium
TCTCCTGCTACGAGCTGGGCGCGTATGAGCAGATGCAGGTCCATCTCGAGCGCGAGATGCGGCTGATCCGGCAGCTGGGCGCGCGGCGGTTCGAGGCGCAGAACCTTGAGATGGCAGCGCGACTTCTGCTCGATGTCGGTCATCGCGCGGAGGCGGAGGCGCGGCTGCGCGAGGCGTTGGCCATCTGCCGCGACGTCGGCACCCAGTTTAGCGGACCCAAGACGGTGGCAGCGCTGAGTCGCGTGGTCGTAGACCGGGCCGAGCGCGAGCGTCTCCTTGGCGAGGGCGAGGAGCTGCTCCGCCAGGGTTCCGTCGGTCACAACCATCTTTGGTTCTACCGCGACGCCATCGAAGCCATGCTGGCGGCGGGTGACGCGGTGGGCGCGCTACGTTATGCCGCGGCGTTGGAGGCATACACATCGTCAGAACCCTTACCTTGGTCCCAACTCTTCGTGACGCGCGGCCGTGCGCTTGCGGCCGCGCTGCAAAGCCGTAGTCATGATGCGACGAGGCGCGAGTTGTCGGAAGTTCGCGCCGCTCTGCTCGATACCGGGCTCACGGCCTTCCTGCCTACCGTCGAGGCAGCGCTTACCGCGTGACCACGAGCTGGGAGCTCGTCAGGAGCTGCTGGTGGCAAGGTCGCCGCGGAGCCGCTCCTCAAGCGCTCATGGTCATTGCATCGGCCATAATACTTTGGCCACGACGACCTGCGACGTTGGCGATGTCTGTTGTGGGTCAGGCTCCACCGCTAGGCGTCGCGCGTTAGGATATGGCCGCATAGATCCCTTTTCCTGGAACGTTTGGATCATGCCTGACCAGAATGCGGAGATCAGCAGCCATCGACAAGCCATGAGTCACGAGGGCGCCGGCCGGCTACGCGCTCAGCGCCTGGTAAAACCGGGCGGCCGGTTGTATCCCGCCGGACGCGGCCTCATCTGCGGGCGCTCGCGCGGCTCCTGGGCCGCATGGAGGGGGTGGATCCGTCGGGAAAGCCAGTCGAGCGCCTGGCTTGTCGAGTCGACCTGGTCATCATGGCGTCCATTGGGGAAGGCCAAGAGCTCGTTGAGCCAAGTGGCAAGCCAGGGGGTCGATTCCGGCACGTGCACCTGACCCGATTCGAACCGGGCCGACTGGGCGAGGAAGCGCGCCTCCTTGTCGAACCTTACGGGGCGCAACACCACGCTCGCCTCGCCGGACCGCCGCAGGTCCTGAACGATTGCGCGGCCGATATCGGTGTCCTCGATCACGGTCTGGTCGGCACCCCACTCTCGGGCGAGCCGCATCACCTCGCGGCGGAGGTCCGGCACCTCGAATCGGTCGCGGACAAGGTCGAGCAGGTAGAAATCGAGCCCCCTGGCGCCCCAGACCGTCCCGACCGAAAAATCGGCGCTCTCGGAGATCGTCGAGGCCGTGTCCCAGCTCACCATGATCACGTCGAAGGCCGCGGGCCTGCGGCTGTAATAGCGGAGCCATTCGCGCTTGACGATGTTGCCCTGCGGCGGCACCGGCGCCTGCTGGTATTGAGCGGAGAAGATGAGGCTGCCCTGTGCCCGGCGAATGGTCTCCAGCACGTCGCGTGGCTCGCGCGGGTGGAGCACTTCGCCGGGCCGGCGAATGTAGACGTCCTCGGGGTCGTCACTGAGCTGATAGGGCTTCTCCTCCGTTGCGATCGCCGGAATGGATACCACCTCCCACTCGCCGGAAGCCGTGACGTGCCCGACCAGATCATCCTCGTGGAGGCGCTGCATGATGATCACGATCGCGCCGGTCCGCTTGTCGTTGAGCCGGGTGAGCAGGGTGTTATCGAAGGTCTCGTTGACGCGCCGGCGCTCCGCTTGCGACAGCGCGTCGCTGGATTTGATCGGGTCGTCGATGACGATCAGGTCGGCGCCGCGGCCAAGGAGGGCGCCGTTCATCCCGGCGGCGTACCGGGTGCCGCGGCGAGTCGTGATGAGCTCGACGTTGCGCGGGCGCTTTGCCGCCAGCCGCGTCTCTGGGAAGAGCTCTTGATACCAGGGGCTTTCCATCACCACGCGCGTGTCGATGGAGAGCTTGCGCGCGAGGTCATCGGCGTAGGAAGCGCAGATGATCCGTTTCGTCGGGTCGTGCCCCAGGAGCCAGGCGGTGAAGCCGATCGAGGCGGTGATCGACTTCATCGAGCGGGGCGGCACATTCAGGATTAGCCGGCGCACCTGACCGCGGGCGACGCGCGTGAGCTGCCAGGACAGGTGGTCGAGGTGCCAGTTGTGCTCGTAGCGCGTGCCTGGGTCCAGCGTCTGGAAGACCTTCTCGTTGAAGGCCGCCAAATGCTGCCGCCGGGCAGCGCGGAGGAGGCGGGCGCGGTCAGCCATTGTCGCCCTCTGCGTCCGTCTCCGAAGAGCGGCGGCCGATGCGGCGCCCGAG
>DATMMM010000099.1:0-11357 GCA_035569735.1 Allostellaceae bacterium
TCTTGAGGGGGCGTGAATGAGGGCGATCGCCGCTCTGGCGTTTTGCAGCGCGCTCGGCGTCGGCGCCGCCCACGCCGGCGACACCTTCCTTCCCGCGATCGTCTACGACGTCGGCGGCAAGGCCGATAAATCCTTCAACGAGGCGGCCTACCGCGGCGCACAGCGCTTTCAAAGCAAGACCGGCATCGCGGTGCGCGAGTTCGAGATCACCAACGAGACGCAGCGCGCCCAGGCCTTCGCCAACATGGCGCGGCGCGGCGCCACCATCATCGTCGGCGTGGGCTTCACCCAGCGCGCGGCACTCGAGACCGTGGCGCGCCAATACCCCGACAAGAAATTCACGCTGATCGACACCACCAGCGATCTCCCGAACGTGCAGTCGGTGGTGTTCCGCGAGCAGGAAGGCAGCTTCCTCGTCGGCGTGCTCGCGGCGCTGGCGTCCAAGAGCCACAAGCTCGGCTTCGTCGGCGGCATGGACATTCCGCTGATCCGCCGCTTCGCCGCGGGCTATGCCGCGGGCGCGCGCTATGCGGACCCGGATGTCCAGATCTTCGTCAACATGACCGGCACCACGCCCGCCGCCTGGCAGGACCCCGCGCGCGGCGCCGAGCTCGCGCGCAGCCAATTCGACCGCGGCGCCGATGTCGTCTATGCCGCCGCGGGCTCGACCGGGCTCGGCGTCCTGCAGGCGGCGGCGGATGCCAAGAGGCTCGCGATCGGCGTCGATTCCAATCAGGATCGCCTGCACCCCGGCACCATGCTGACCTCCATGGTGAAGCGCGTCGATCTCGCGGTCTACCAGGCCTTCCGCACGGCGAAGGACGGCACCTGGCAGGCGGGTGTGCGTAGCCTGGGCGTCGCCGAGGACGGTGTGGGCTACACGATCGACGAGTACAATGCCGCGCTGGTGACGCCGGCGATGCGCGAGAAGGCCGAGGCGGCGCGCGCGGACATCATCGCGGGCAAGATCGCCGTGCCGGAGACGCTCGCACCGTGAGCGAGGCCGCGGCCGCGGTGGAGCTCCGCGGCATCGACAAGCGTTTCGGCGCCGTCGAGGCCAATCGCGCGGTCTCGCTGAGCCTCGAGCGCGGCACCATCCACGGGCTGATCGGCGAGAACGGCGCCGGCAAGTCGACGCTCGCGCATATTCTCTATGGCTACCTGACGCCCGATGCCGGCGAGATCCGGATCGACGGCCGTCCGGCCGCGATCCGCAGCCCGCGCGATGCGATGGCGGCGGGGATCGGCATGGTCCACCAGCATTTCATGCTGGTGGAGACCATGAGCGTGCTGGAGAACCTGATGCTCGGGCAGGAGCGCGGCCTGACGCTCGCCCGAGGCGAGGCCGCCGCGCACGCCAGCCTCGCCGCCTTCGCGCGCGGCCACGATGCGAGGCTCGATCCCGAGGCGCTCGTGGGCGGCTTGCCCGTGGGCTTGAAGCAGCGCGTGGAGATCCTGAAGGCGCTGCACCGCGGCGCCGAGATCCTGATCCTGGACGAGCCCACCGCGGTGCTGACGCCGATCGAGGTGCAGGCACTCTTCGACGAGCTGCAGGCACTTGCGCGCGCGGGCAAGACGATCCTGCTGGTGACGCACAAGCTCAAGGAGGTGATGGCAATCACCGACGCCGTGACGGTGATGCGTCACGGCAGGGTGGTCGCCCGCTGCGAGACCCAGAGCACCACCCCCGCCGAGCTCGCGGCGCTGATGATCGGGCGGGCGCCGCAACCGCCGGCGAAACCGCCCGCGGCCGCCGGCGCGCCGGTGCTGGAGCTTGATGCGGCAACACTCATCGATGCCGAGGGCGTCACGCGCCTCGACGGCGTGAGCCTCTGCGTCCGGGCGGGCGAAATCGTGGGCGTCGCGGGTGTCGCGGGCAACGGACAATCGGAGCTGATCGAGGCGCTGGTGGGGCTCCGGCCTCTGCGCGCGGGCGCGATCAGGCTCGGCGGCAGCGACATGACCGCGCTTTCGGTTGCCGCGCGCCGGCGCCGCGGTCTCGGTCATATCCCGGAGGACCGGCTGCGCCTGGGTGCCGTCGCGACGTTCTCCGCGGTCGAGAACGCCCTGCTGGGCCGCCAGGCCGACGCCGACTGCGCGCGCTACGGATTGCTGCGCTCTGCCGGGATCCGGGCGACGCTCGACGCGTGGATGCGCGCCTACGACATCCGGCCGCCCGATCCGCAGCAGCGCTTTGCGCGGCTCTCCGGCGGCAACCAGCAGAAGCTGGTGGCGGCGCGCGAGCTGGAGCGCGGACCGACCGCGCTGGTGGTGGGTCAGCCGACCCGCGGCGTCGATATCGGCGCGGCGGAGCTGATCCACGCCCGCCTGCTGGCGCTCCGGGCACGCGGCGCCGGCATCCTGCTGATCTCGGCCGATCTCGACGAGATCCGGCTGCTCGCGGACCGGATCCTGGTGATGTGCGGCGGCCGGATTACCGGCGAAGTCTCCGCGGAGGCCGCCGACGAGCGCGGCTTGAGCCTGCTGATGGCGGGCGCCGAGGCGGCATGACGGCGGGCGTCCTGCTCCTGCGCCGAGCCGAGCCCGCTCTCATTCCGGCGATCAACCTGACGGCGGCGCTCGTCCTCTCCGCGCTGGTCGTGCTGGCGACCGGCGCCGATCCCATAGAGGCCATGATCGTGCTGGCGCGGGGTGCCGCAGGCGACGGCGCGAGCCTCGGCTACACGCTCTATTACACCACCAACTTCATCCTGGCCGGGCTCGCGGTGGCGTTGCCCTTCCACGCGGGGATCTTCAACATCGGCGGCGAGGGACAAGCCTATATGGGGGGATTGCTGGCCTCGCTGGTGTGCCTCTTCGCGGGTCCCGCGCTGGGGTGGGCCGTGATCCCGCTGGCGGTGCTCGCGGCGGCGGCGGGCGGTGCGCTCTGGGCGCTGGCGCCGGCGTGGCTCTTCGTCACCCGCGGCAGCCACGTCGTCATCACCACCATCATGTTCAACTTCATCGCCTCGGCGGTGATGACCTTCCTGCTGATCAATGTCCTGATCGCGCCCGGCCAGAGCTCGCCGGAATCCGCGGCCTTCCCGGCGGCCACCTGGATGCCGAGCCTGGGCTCGCTGCTGGGCCCCTCGCCGCTCAACCTCTCCTTCCCGCTGGCGCTGCTGCTGGCGCTCGCCGCCTGGGTCTTCCTGCGCTGGAGCCGCAGAGGCTTCGAGCTGCGCGCCGCCGGCGCCAATCCCGAGGCCGCGCGCGCCGCGGGCATCTCCGTGGGCTTCGCCACCGTCCTGGCGCTGGTGCTCGGCGGCGCGCTCGCGGGGCTGGTCGCGGTCAACGAGCTCATGGGCGCGCAGCACCGGCTGCTGCTCGATTTTCCCGCGGGCTACGGCTTCATGGGAATCGCGGTCGCGCTGATGGGCCGCAATCATCCGCTCGGCATCTGCCTGGCGGCACTGTTCTTCGGCGCGCTTTATCAGGGCGGCACCGAGCTCAGCTTCGACATGCCGCAGGTGACGCGCGACATCGTGGTGGTGATCGAGGGCCTCGCGGTGCTGTTCTGCGGCGCGCTCGAGAACCTGTTCCGCTCGCGCATCGCGCGCTGGCTCGGGCGCCAGGTCCCCGCATGAGCGACACCGGCGCCGAGCTGCTCTCGATCCTCGCGGCGACGCTGCGCCTCGCCGCACCCCTGGTGCTGGCGGCGCTGGGCGGGCTCTTTTGCGAGCGCTCCGGCATCATCGACATCGGCCTCGAGGGCAAGATGCTGGGCGCCGCCTTTGCCGCCGCGGCAGCCGCCGCAGCGACGGGCTCGGCCTGGGCGGGCCTCGGCGCCGGCGTTGGGGTCGCGGTCATGCTGGCGCTCATCCATGCCTTTGCCGCAGTGACCCAGCGCGGCGACCAGGTCGTCACGGGCATGGCGCTCAACATATTGGTGGCGGGCCTGGCGCCGGTGCTGGCGACCTCCTGGTTCCACCTGGACGGCACGACGCCGGCGCTCGCGCCGACCGCGCGCTTCGCATCGCTGGCGCTCCCCGGCGCGAGCGCCCTGGCATCCGTGCCTCTCTTCGGCCCGCTCTATGGCCGGGTGGTCAGCGGCCACAACGGCATCCTCTACGTGGCGGCGCTCGCGGTGCCCGCGATCGCCCTGGTGCTGCGGCGAACGCGTTTCGGTCTCCGATTGAGGGCCGTCGGCGAAAACCCGGACGCCGTGGAGACCGCGGGCGTCTCCGTGGCGTGGCTGCGCTATCGCGCGCTGATGCTCACGGGCGTGCTGTGCGGCCTCGCGGGCGCCTATCTCTCGATCGCGGCCGGCGCCGGGTTCAGCCGCAACATGACGGCGGGCCGCGGCTATCTAGCACTCGCGGCGCTCATCTTCGGCCGCTGGCGGCCGCTGCCGACGGCGGTTGCCTGCCTGCTCTTTGCTTTTGCGGATGCGGCGCAGACAAGGCTCCAGGGCGTGGCGCTGCCGCTCCTGGGCGTGGTGCCCGTGGAGCTCGTGAGCGCCATCCCCTATGCGCTCACCGTCCTGCTGCTCGCGGGCTTCGTCGGCGCCGCCCGCGCGCCGCGCGCGCTCGGCATCCCCTACCGAAGCCGAGGCTGATGCCGCGGGATCTCGCCAAACGCGCGGCGGCGATCCTCGAGCCTCGGCTGCGCGGCTTGCAGCCGCGGGTCGCGGTCATCCTGGGCTCGGGTCTCGGAGGAGTTGCCGAGGCCATCGAGGCACCCATCGTGGTGCCCTACCGCGCGCTGCCGGGGTTTCCGCCGGCGGCTGTCGAGGGCCACGCGGGGAAGCTGGTCGCGGGGAGGCTCGCCGGGGTCGGCCTGATCGCGCTCTCGGGCCGAGCCCACGCCTATGAGGCCCTCCCCCTCGACACCCATCGCGTCCCGGTGCGCACGCTCCGGCGGCTCGGGGTCGAGATCCTGGTGCTCACCAATGCCGCGGGCTCGCTTCGCCGCGCGATCGGCCCCGGCCGCCTGATGCTGATCGCCGACCACATCAATCTCATCGGCATGAACCCGCTCTCGGGCGCGAACGACGCCGCCTACGGTCCGCGCTTCCCCGACATGAAGGACGCCTACGATCCGGCCTTGCGGCGCCTGCTGCGCCGGTCGGCGCGGCGCCAGCGCATCGCGCTCGCCGAAGGCGTCTACCTCGCCTGCCCCGGCCCCAGCTTCGAGACCGCGGCTGAGATCCGGGCGTTCCGGCGGCTGGGCGCGGACGCGGTCGGCATGTCCACCGTGCCCGAGACGATCGTGGCGCGGCATTGCGGGCTGCGCGTGGCGGGGCTCTCGGTGATCACCAACCTCGCCGAAGGCATGACTGCAACGGCGCCGTCTCACGCGGAGACCCTCGCGGTCGCCGGCCGAGCCACTGGTCAGATGACCCGGCTTCTGCGGGAATTCCTGAAGGCGCTGCCGGTGGCGGAGTAGATCTCAACCCGGCCATCCCAGCGGCGAATGCGTCGCGACCTCCATCGACCCGTCGTAGATCATGCGCAAGGCGACGATCGTGATCATGGCGAGCCCGAGCCAGGAGATCCAGGGACGGCGGGCGAGCAGACGCGCGAGGTAATTGGAGGCGACGCCCATGAGCGCCACCGAGACCAGCAAGCCGGCCGCCAGCACCAGGAAGCTGCCGCGCGCGGCGCCGGCGACTGCGAGCACGTTGTCGAGCGACATGGAGACATCCGCCAGCGCGATCTGCAGGCAGGCCTGGAGCAGGGTCTTGCGCGGGGCCCCGCCGGAGCCGGCGGCAGCCGCGCCGTTCCGGCGCATGGCGTAGATCTCGCGGAAGAGCTTCCAGGCCACCCAGAGCAGCAGGATGCCGCCCGCGAGGGTGAGGCCGATGATCGCCAGGAGATGCAGCGCCGCGCTCGCGAAGGCGATGCGCAGCGCGGTAGCAATGCCGATGCCCCAAAGGATCGCCTGCCGGCGCTGTCGCGGCTCGAGACCGGAGGCCGCGATGCCGACCACGAGCGCGTTGTCGCCCGCCAGCACCAGGTCGATCATCATGACCGACGCCAGCGCCCAGATCTCCTCCAGAGCGAAGTCGAACGACATCAATCGCACCCCAGGACGGCAGCCCGGACACGCGCCGCACCCTCCATCGCGTCGAGGCCGGATGCAAGCAAAGCCTCGATCTCGCTCGCGAGACGATTGCGCGGCTCGGGCCGAGACCGCACACTGTCGAGCCGCCCTCGCTCACAGCATCCCATGCGCACCGGTCCGACGATTCGCTTCGCGCTCTTCACCTCGGCGGTTGCCACGACTGTCAGCGCATTGATGGTGTTCTGGCCGCTTTGGCTGACCTCACGCGGGCTCAATGCGACCGAGATCGGCGTGCTCGGCGCGGTCGGTCTGTGGGTCCGAGTCGGGGCGACGCCGCTCCTGGGCATGCTGGCGGATTGGAGCGGCAAGCCGCGGCTCGTGATGCTGCTGCTCGCGGCTACCAGTCTGGCGATCTGCGGTCTGTTCATTCCGGCCTATGGCTTCCTGCCGATCCTGGCGATCTCCACCGCCTTCGGCACGTTTTTCTGGTCGATCGGTCCGCTCGCCGAGAGCGCCGTCCTGCAGGCAGAGGTCGATTACGGTCGGGTCAAGATCTGGGGCTCCGGCACCTTCCTGGTGATGACGCTTGTGATCGGCCGCGTGCTGGTCTCGGCGCCGCCGGACAGCCTGCTCGTGATCCTGCTTGCGGGCGTAGCACTGGTGCTGGTGACGATCTCGCTGCTGCCGCCGGCCGCCGGCGTCGCCCAGCGGCACGATCCCGGCGGCTGGCGCATCCTGCTGCACCCGCGCCAGATGCTGTTCTTCAGCGCCGCCGCCCTCATCCAGGCGAGCCACGTGGTCTACTACAGCTTCAGCGCGCTTTGGTGGCAGGAGCTGGGCTACGACACCGACACGATCGGCTGGCTCTGGGCCGAGGGCGTGGTCGCGGAGATGGTCCTCTTCTACTGGAGCGGCCAGCTGGTGCGCCGGGTGCGTCCGACGCACCTCATGGTCTTGGGCGGCATCGCGGGGGTGGCACGCTGGACCACCCTGGCGACGGCGACGTCGCTCCCCGCCGTGGCCGCGGTCAACTTCATGCACTGCTTCACCTTCGCCGCCGCCCATGTGGGGGCGATGTTCTATCTGCTGCGCAACACGCCGAGCGCGCATGCGGGGACCGCGCAATCGCTCTACAGCACCGCGCAGTGCATCGCCTTCGGCCTGATCTCGCTGTTCTCGGGCGCGCTCTACGAGGCGGTGGGCGGCGGCGCTTATCTCGCGATGGCGGCGATGTCGGCGCTGGGCGGCGTGGCGGCGCTCGTCCTCTCGCGGCTGGCGACGAATTCTTAAGCCTTTATCGCGAGACTTCGGCGCAAATTTTCAGGGAGCCGGGGCCCCATGTCCGTCACGAGATCGCGCAAGACCCGCCCGTCACCGAATGGACCCTTGGTGCTCCGCCGGGGCCGCAGCCGGCTGCGCGTGCGCCGCCCGCAGCGCGAGACCGTCTTCGACCTCCTGAGCACCGTGGCGCGCGAGGGCATCGATCCCGGCATGTCGGAGCCGAGCTGGCCCAGCGGCGACGCGGAGTTCCTCACCGCCGTCCTGCGCGCACACCGCGTGCCCGAGCCGCTGGTGCAGCGGATCGCGGGCGCCATTCCTGCCGCTGCTTCCAGCAACACCACGCTGCCCGACCGTTTCGCGGAGGCTCTGGCGATCGGCCTCGATTTCGGCCGCCTGGAGGATGTGCTGAATGCGCCGCGGGTGTTGCTCACGGGGCCCGTGGGCGCCGGCAAGACCACGCTGGCGGCCAAGCTCGCGGTGCGGTCCGACCGTGCGGGCGTGCGCTTCGTCAACGCGCTCGCGGGACGCACGACAGACTCGAGCCAGCTCGCCGAATACGCGGCGACCCTCGGCATGGTGCTAACCGAGGCGGCCGGCCCCGAGCAGCTTGCCGCAGCTTCAGGGAAGAACGAAGGCATGCTGGTGGTGGACACCGGCGGCGTCGACGCCTCGGACGGGCAAGCCTGGGAATCGCTCAGGCCCTGGATCGCAGCCGCCACCGACGTGGTGCCGCTTCTGGTGCTGCCGGCGAATGCGCCGGTCGAGGATGCGCTTGCAGCCGCCCGGTCCTTCCGCGCGCTGGGCGGCCGCCACCTCGTGATCACGCGCTTCGACATGGTGCGGCGCGTCGGCGCGGTGCTTGGCGCCGCGATGGAAGGCGTGTCGCTGGTCGCGGTCAGCGTCACGCCGCATTTCGCCTATGGCCTGCGCCCGCTCACGGCGGACGTGCTGGCCCGCCGCCTCTTATCGGGCGCGCTCGACGACGCGCGCTGGCAGGCGCCGGCGGCCTAAGCCCCTCACGGGCAGGCGACGTAACGGGCGCGGTTCGTGGCCGCTTCGGATGCCGCAAAGGCGCGGAAATCCTTCGGCGTGCCGATGCGGTTCGCCGTGACCCTCAGCGCATTATTGGGCTGGCAGATCTCGCCCGAGGTGCGCTGGCCCGAGGCGATCGACTCCTGATTGGCGAGCCGGGTCATGTAATTCTCGAAGGTGATGTCGGCGCGGTGCTCGCCCGCCCGCTTGAAGTGGTCGATCATCTGGTGCTGATAGGCCATGATCGCGTCGCGGTTTCGCTGCGTGAAAAGGCCATAGGTGGTGTCGCGGCAGATATCGCTCAGCACCATCAGCCGAGCCTGGAAGCGCACCGCCTCCTCGGCTTCGAGATCTGCGTTGGAAAAGCATTCTCTCGGCGCGGCATTGGCGGCCACCGCCGCCAGGATCAGAGCCGCCGCTCCCAGCACTGCTGCGCGCTGCATGTGCCCCCACTCCCCTCGTAAATCCCGCCCCTGCGGGTCAACTGTTCCCTACCGGAAGACGCGACTTCGAACAACCCAAAATTCACTGCATTTAGCTCGACCAGTGGTTGAACACCGACGCGAACCGGTGGCGCTCCACGGACGCTCGACTTTACCGTTCGGAAAGAATCGTGGCCCACCATGGCCGGTGGCGCAGCGGCGCGCCGCAATCTGGACTGCCGGAGACGGGGGCTGCGATGCTGGTTTGGGCGATCCGCACCGTGGTGCTGACCCTGCTCGGGAGCCTTGCGCTGGTGCTGGTGGTGTGGCGCGGCGGGGGCATGGTCGATCGCTCGCTGGAGCGACAGCAGGCGAGCGGCGGGCAGACAGCCGCGCACCACTCGGCGCCCATCCCCAACGAGACCGTCTACCGGCGCGCCGGCGACGGCCACTTCTATGTCGATGCCGACGTGAACGGCACGCGCATCCGTTTCCTCGTCGACACCGGCGCCACCTTCGTCGCGCTGTCGCCGGATGACGCCCGCTCGGCCGGGCTCACGGTCTTCGAGTCGGATTACACGGCCCGGACCAGCACCGCCAACGGTGTCACCCGCGTAGCGCCCGTCACCTTGCGCCAAGTCGAGCTCGATCAGCTGCAGCTGTTCGACGTCCGCGCGGTCGTCTTGGAGAAGCCGATGCCGGTCTCGCTGCTCGGCATGAGCTTCCTCTCCCGCCTTCAGGGCTACGAGACCCGAGCCGACGAGCTCGTGCTGCGCTGGTAGCTAGAGGCGGCTCAGGGGTCGACCCGGCGTCCCTGGGCCGGCGGAACCTGCCGGCGCCGGCGATGCCAAAGAAACGCCAGCGAGCCCGCCCCCACCACCACCACGAAGACGCCGAGCGCCACCACCCGGAATTTCACCGCGAGGTCGCCGAGCATCGCCTCGGAGGCCTGGCCGAAGAGATAACCCGCGCCGGCGAAAGTCACCGCCCAGAGCCCGGCGGCGATGAAGTTGAGGACCAGGAACCGCCGCCAGTCGATGCCGCTGATGCCCAGCGCGAAGGACGAGATATTGCGGATCCCGTAGATGAAGCGGAACGACAGGATGAAGCCGACATCGAACCGGCGCAGCCAGACGAGCGCCTTGTCGACCCGGGCTCGCCAGAAGGGCCGGCGCGCCAGCAGCATCAGGCCGAAATGCCGCCCGACCCAAAAGTAGAACTGGTCGCCGGCAAAACTACCGGTCCAGGCGGCGATCACCAGGAGGGGCGCGTTCAGTAGCCCCTGCGCCGCGGCAAAGCCGCAGAACAGCACGAAGGTCTCGCCTTCAAAAAACGTCCAAATGAACGTGAAAACGTAAACCCAAAGACCGTGGTGCCGGATCAGCTCTTGGACGGCCATCAACCGCGTTTCCCGTCCCCGCTCGCCGAGCCCTGGTCCGGGCGGGGGTGGCCGATCCTATGCTTTGGGGCTAGTCGCGGTCGAGGGGAGAGTTGCGCAAGCGGGCCCGCTGACCAAGAATGGGCGCGCTTTCGGCAGAGCATTTTGCGCGCGCCCGGATCAACGGACGAGGACTTTCCAGTGGAAGCAAACGAGACGAAGGAGATCGGGGACACCATCGCCGAGGCCGGCCATGAGGCGCAAGCCGAGGCGTCGTTCCGGCGCGCGGCGGCGGTGATCCTGGGCATCATCGCAATGCTGCTGGCGATCGCGTCCCTGCTGGGCGAGGCCGCCATGAAGGAGACCATCAACTACAACATCAAGGCCTCCGACACCTTCGCCTTCTATCAGGCCAGGAACGTGCGCCAGACGGCGATCTCGCTCGCGGCCGACCAGCTCGAGGCGCTGGCGGCGAGCCATCCGGAGTGGTCGGGCGCGGCACGCGCCCAAGCCGACAAGCTGATCTCCGACTATCGCGCAACCGTGGCGCGCTACGAGAGCGATCCGAAAACCGGCGAGGGCAAGAAGGAGCTGCTCCAGAAGGCGCGCGGCTACGAGGCCAAGCGCGACCACGCGCAAGAGCAGGATTCGAATTACGACTTCGCCCGCGGTCTCTTCCAGATCGCGATCGTGCTGGGATCGGTCAGCATCGTCGCGCTGTCGCGGCCCCTGCTCTGGCTCGGCTGCGGACTCGCTGGCCTCGCGTTGCTCCTGGCCCTCAACGGCTATTTCCTGTTCGTGACCCTTCCCCTCGAATGACCCCTAGCGAAGGACTCCCATGCCCACACCCGCTCCGCTCCTACTCACCGGCGCCGCCGGCGCTCTCGGTCAATCCTTGCGGCCGCATCTCGCCAAGCGCGCGGGCGGCCTCCGGAGCTCGGACATCCGCGATCCCGGCAAGCCGCTCGCCAACGAGGAGATCATGGTGGGCGATCTCGGCGATGCCCGCTTCGTCGACCGCATGGTCGCCGGCACCTCCGCGGTCGTGCACCTGGGCGCCGTCGCGACCGAGGACGAGGTCGACAAGATCTTCCACGCGAATTTCCACGGCACCTACCACGTCTTCGACGCGATGCTGCGCCATGGCGTGAAGCGCATCGTGTTCGCGAGCTCGAACCACGCCATCGGCTATCACCGCGTGACGGAACGGCTCGACGCCACGGCCGTGCAGAAACCCGACA
>DATMMM010000100.1:0-2022 GCA_035569735.1 Allostellaceae bacterium
GCGGGGATCGGCCCCGCCCAGCGCATCGTCGGCCGCGAGGGGCCGATGCCGCTCGAGGCCTTCAAGCGCGTCATCGACATCAACCTGATCGGCAGCTTCAACCTGATGCGGCTTGCAGCGTCGGACATGATCGGCCTCGCGCCGCTCGAGGACGGCGAGCGCGGCGTCATCGTCTCCACTGCCTCGGTGGCGGCCTACGAGGGCCAGATCGGCCAGGCCGCCTATTCCGCCTCCAAGGGCGGCATCGTGGCGCTCACCCTTCCCGCCGCGCGCGAGTTCGCCCGGAGCGGCATCCGCGTCAACGCCATCGCGCCCGGCCTGTTCGCCACGCCGCTGCTCCTGGGCATGCCGCAGCCCGTGCAGGAGGGCCTCGCCCAAAGCGTCCCGTTCCCCACCCGCTTCGGCAAGCCCGAGGAATATGCCGCCCTCGTCCTCCACATCATCGAGAACGCCATGATCAACGGCGAGGTGATCCGCCTCGATGGCGCGCTCAGGATGGCGCCGAAATAAGGCATCGGCGACCCCGCGCCACGGTTCGAGCTCCGCGTAATTACGGACCCCGGCGGTGGTCGCGCTCGGGTGCTACTTCGTCGATGATATGGGCGAGGGCGATATCGAGCTCAGTCAGGCCTTCGACCTCGTCGGTGGTGAGGATGATCTCGACCCGGTTCCCGACGTTGAACCACTCGGGGTGGTGGTCCATCTTCTCGGCGATGAGCGCCACCTCGCTCATGAAGCCCCAGGCCTCGCGGAAGGTGCCGAAATGATAGGTCTTGCGGATCGCGTCGCGATCCTCGACTTCGTTCCAGCCGGCGAGTTGCCGGATGGCGGTGGCGCGCGCCGCGCCGTGCAACCGTTCGACCATGCGATCCCTCTGTATCTCCGTGGCTTACCCAGGGAACTGGCGGGCGAGCCGCGCGATATCAAGCGGGTTTCCACGTCATGGCGATGAGGGACGCGCATCCCTTCAGCCAGGCGCCGAGCCTGGCCGACCTCGAGGCGATGGCCGAGCGGGCGCTCGGCACCATCCCCGCGGAGCTCAAGCGGCACCTCGGGAACGTCGTCGTCCGTGTCGACGAATTCCCCGATGAGGAGGTCGAGGAGGAGATGGGACTCGAGAGCCCGTTCGACATCCTCGGCCTCTATCGTGGCGTGGCGCTGCCGCACAAGAGCACCGGCAGCACGCGCGCCGACGCCGACCTGGTGTTCCTCTACCGCCGGCCGATCCTCGATTACTGGTGCGAGACCGGTGAGGACCTTTACCGTGTCGTCCGCCACGTGCTGATCCACGAGATCGGCCACCACTTCGGCTTCTCCGACGACGACATGGAACGATTGGAAGCGGACGGCTGAGAAAAGAAGATTCACCGCCTCTGTGGTGAATCTGCTTAGACAGATTTCCGAACCCGCCGCCTGAGCTCCGGCACTAGCTCGCGCTCGAACCAGGGATTCCGGCGGAGCCAGGCGGTGTTGCGCCAGCTCGGGTGCGGCAGCGCGAAGTAGCGCGGCAGATGCTCGCGCCAGGCCTGGACGGTCTCGGTCATGGTGCGGCGGGCGGCCTCGCCCAGGTAATAGTCGATGGCATAGGAGCCCACGAGCAGGGTCAGCTCGACCTTCGGCAGGCGCTCGAGGATGGGCCCGTGCCAGCGCGGCGCACATTCCCGCCGCGGCGGTAGGTCGCCGCCCTTGGCGTCGACGCCGGGATAGCAGAAGGCCATGCCGACGATGCCGACGCGCTTCTCGTCGTAGAAGGTCTTGCGGCTGATCCCGAGCCACTCGCGCAAGCGGTCGCCGCTGCGGTCGTTGAAGGAGAGGCCGGTCATGTGGACGCGCGTGCCCGGCGCCTGGCTCACGATCAGCAGCCGCGCGCTGGCCTGCCCGCGCACGATCGGCCGCGGCCCCAGCGGCAGATGCTTGGCGCAGATCGTGCAGGCGCGCACCTCCGCCAAGAGCGCATCGAGGGCGGCTTGCGGCGACGGTTGCTCAGCGGGTATCGGCGAGGAGACGACGGACATAGGCCGG
>DATMMM010000101.1:0-3657 GCA_035569735.1 Allostellaceae bacterium
GCGGGGATCGCGCGGAACGAGCTGTCGGAGTGCCAGAGCCGGTTGCCGAGGTTGAACATGCGCCGGCGGTCGTCCCGCGGCAGCGGCTTGTTGTCGAGGCCCAGGTTGGAGAGGTCGTTCATCAGCGGCCCCAGGCGCTTCTCCTGCGGCTTCACCGTGATGTGGCCGCCATAGGAATTCTCGATCGGGCCGAAATTGCGGGTGAAGGCGACCTGCTGCTCGTCGTTGATGCCCTGGTCGTGGAACACCAGCACGGCATGACGGTCCATGCCCGCCTCGATCGCCGCGACCTCGGCCTTGGAGAGCGGCTTGGTGAGATCGCAGCCCGAGACCTCACCGGCGATGACGGGTGTGAGCGGATGGATGGCGATGGTCATGGGCGCGACCTTTCCGAGCCCCCTTCTGGCGCGAAAACCATAGCAATTCCGCGCCCGCCTGTCATGGCCGGCGCCAGGCAGGCCGCGGCCGCTAGGCGGCCTTGCGCAGCTTCGCCAGCTCCTTGATTGCGGACTCCCAGGCCTCGCGCGCTTGGCGGATGTCGGCGGCGTCGTGCGCGAGCGAGATGTAGTATTTCGACTCGCCCTTGAGGATGCCGCGCTCGCGCAGCAGCCGGTTGAGCTGCCGCATCATCTCGGCATCGCCGCGCTGCATGTCGCGGTAGTTCCGGATGTCGCCCGAGGTGAAGACCACGTCGAAGAGCGGCGGCTCGCCCGTCACCACCGCCGGAATGCCCGCGCGCTTCAGGAGCTCGGAGAGGGTGCCCATGAGCTCGCGTCCGGTGGCGAAGATGCGCTCGTAGGCGCCGGGACGCTTCAGGATCGCCATGCTGGCGAGGCCCGCGGCGGATGCGACGGGATTGCCGGAGAGCGTGCCGATCTGCACCAGGAAGCCCTCATCGCCGACCACCGCGCGGTCGAAATGCGACATGATGTCGTCGCGCCCCGCGATCGCCGCCAGCGGGAAGCCGCCGCCGATCACCTTGCCCAGCGTGCAGATGTCGGGGGTCACGCCGTAGTACTCCTGCGCGCCGCCATAGGCGAGGCGGAAGCCGGTGACGACCTCGTCGAAGATCAGGGGAATGCCGTGCTCGGCCGTGAGCTTGCGCAGCGCCTGAAGGAAGCCGGGCGCCGGCGGGATGATGCGCTGGAAGGGCTCGACGATGACGCCCGCGAGCTCGTCCTTGTGCTCGCGGATCAGGCCCGCGACCATCTCCACGTCGTTGAAGGGCGCGATCAGCATCTCGTCGCGCACGCTTTGCGGGATGCCCGCGGAATCCGGGAGCGCGCGCGGGAAATTGCCGGGCCGCTTGGGCGCCAGGCTCATGAGCGAATAGTCGCTCATGCCGTGATAGCCGCCCTCGAATTTGAGGATCTTGTCGCGCTTGCGGAACGCGCGCGCGAGGCGCATGGCGTAGGCGTCGGCCTCGGAGCCGCTGGAGACGAAGCGGACCTTTTCGGCGCAGGGCACGGCGTCCACGATCGCCTCTGCGAGCGCAATGCCCTGGCGGTTGTTGGCGAAGAAGGTGGTGCCGTGCACCACCTGCTCCTGCACGGCGGCCGTCACCTCAGGATGCGCGTGGCCCACCAGCATCGGGCCCGAGCCCAGCAGGAAATCCACGTATTCCTTGCCGCTCTCGTCCCAGACGCGCCCGCCCCGGCCCTCGCGGATGACGACATCCCCGGCCATGTTCCCGAAGCTGGCGGCCGGGAGCACACGCCTGGCGGTCTCGATCAGCTCATGCTGAGCGTCGGTCTGGGTCTCGGCGGTCATGCGGATCCTCGTACATTTTTCCGGGCCCGATCCTAGCGGAGGGCGGCCGGTCTGTCGCCCTTCGACTGGGCATTTCTGCCCCGCGATTTGACTAGCCCTTCAGGCTTCGGTTCAATCGCCCGCGCTTGGGAATAGGGGCTGCGACGGCACCCATGCAGAACGGCATCCACTTCATCTCGGGATTGCCCAGGGCGGGCTCGACGCTGCTCGCCGGCATCCTGCGGCAGAATCCGCGCTTTCACGCCGGCATGACCAGCGGCGTAGGCTCGCTGATGCTGGCGCTCCTGGGCGAGATGAGCCAGCGGAACGAGTTCGGCGTGTTCTTCAACAACGAGCAGCGCAAGGAGATCCTGCGCGGCGTCGTGCTCGGCTATTACAAGGATGTCCATGCCAAGAAGCTGGTGTTCGACACCAACCGCTTCTGGTGCAGCCGGATGTCGCTGGTGGCGGGGCTCTATCCCAATGCGCGGGTGATCGCGATGGTGCGGCATCTGCCCTGGATCATGGACAGCGTCGAGCGGCTGATGCGCCGCAACACTTTCGAGACCTCGCGCATCTTCAACTACGACCCCGGCGGCACGGTCTATAGCCGGGTCGAGGCGCTCTCCTCGGGGACGGGGCTGGTGGGCTTCGCCTGGAACGCGCTGAAGGAGGCCTATTACAGCGACGAGGCCGACCGCCTCATGCTGATCAAATACGAGACACTGACGCGCGAGCCCGAGAAGGCGGTGAACGCGGTCTATGACTTCGTGGGCGAGCCGCGCTTCAAGCACGATTTCGACAACGTGCAATACTCCGAGCCCGAGTTCGACGCGCGGCTGGGGACGCCGGGCCTGCACGACGTGAGCCGCCGGGTGACGCCGGTCGAGCGCCAGACCATCCTGCCGCCCGACCTGTTCCGGCGCTACGAGAACGATAGCTTCTGGATGGATCCCGCGCTCAACCTCAAGCGCGTGCGCGTGGTCTAGCGAAAGGAGCCCCAGCCCATGTCCCTCGAAAGCGCCACAACCGCCATCCGGGCCAAGGCAGCGCTCGCGCCGAAGCTCGGCTATCGCGTAACTTTCGACCTCGGCCCTGACGGCCTCATCTATTGGGACGGCACCGCGGTTCCCGCCGCCATCGGCAACGAGGCCGGCGAGAGCGACACCACGCTCACGCTCAGTCTCGACGACCTGCAAAAGCTGATCGAGGGCAATCTCAACCCGACCCTCGCCTACATGACCGGTAAGCTCAAGGTCGCGGGCTCCATGGGCGTCGCGCTCAAGATCAGCCAGCTGCTCGAGGACTGAGCGCGGGGACGACGCGGTCCCGTCATCGAGCGATTGCGTGACAATGCGGTGACGGTGGGATTTCCGGGCGCTCGCGTCGCTTTTGCGCTTCGCAGCCGCGTGCTCCTGGGCTAAACCTCGACGCGCGTTTCGGGGGCCGCACGGGGGATCGATGGCACAGCGATGGGGTCTGCCGGTCGTCGCATGGCCGGTGCGGCTCAGGCCCAATTTCTGGGACCTGGTAGCCCTGCCGCTGGTGATCGGCCTGATCGCCGTCATCGCTTGGGCAAGCCAGCAGATGAGCGTGCCCTACACCGGCGGCCAGCAGATCGAGATCTCCCTCGATCCCTGGAAGCTGCCGGAATATGGGCTCAGGACCGTGATGCGCATGGGGATCGCGCTCGTGGTCTCCTTGATCTTCAGCCTGGCTTACGCCGCCGCCGCGGCCAAGAGCCGGCGCGCGGAGAAGCTGCTCATTCCGATCCTGGACATCCTGCAGTCGGTGCCGATCCTGGGATTTCTGTCGATCACGGTCACCGGCTTCATCGCGCTGTTTCCCGGCAGCCTGCTCGGCTACGAGTGCGCGGCGATCTTCGCGATCTTCACCTCGCAAGCCTGG
>DATMMM010000102.1:0-11089 GCA_035569735.1 Allostellaceae bacterium
CTCGCGGTCGACCACCGAGAGGTGCGTCGTGTTGGTGAGCGCGGGCATGGCATGGCCCAGCGTCTCCAGCCGCTCGGCGAAGGCGTCGCGCAGCGCCTCGGCGTAGGCGAGGAACACGCCGGCATCGGGATAGCCCACGGTGGCGCCGGGAATCCGCTTGGCGAGGATCGCCATCGCCTTCAAGAGCGTTGTGCCGCCGGTCAAGAGCGGTGCCGCGTTGATGGTGACGCCGCGGTAATCGAGGCGCTGCGGCTCGACGACCTGAGCCTGGTAATTTGCGAGGTCGCGCGCGGAGAGCACGCTGCCGCCCGCCGCGAGGTCGGCCACGATGGCGCGCGCGAGCTCGCCCTCGTAGAAATCCCGCGGGCCCGCTTTCTGCAGGCGGCGATAGCTGCGCGCGAGCGCCGTCAGCGGCAAATAGCGCACGGTGTCGGCGGGCGGCGGCACCGGCGGCAGGTCGTTCGGCAGATAGACCGCGCGCGAGCCTGGAAATTCCCGGAGCTCCGCCGCGCAGAGCGAGACGTTGAAACTGCTGTGCCAGTCGACCGGCAGGCCTTGCTCGGCGAGCCGCACCGCGGGCTCGATCACCTCGGCGAAGGATTTGCGGCCGAAGCGCTCGAGCGCCAGCGCGAGCCCCGCGACCGAGCCCGGGATGCAAATCGATTCGTGGCCCTTGGCGTTCCGGTCGTCCGCCACCATCGGCCAGCCGAAGAGCTCGTTGCTGAGCCCGCCCGCGAGCGGGTAGCGCTTGGGATCGGTCGCCGCCGGCGAGACCAGGGTGAAGTCGACCACCTTCACCTGGCCCGTTTTGGCCTCGCCATAGACCAGCAGGCCCGAGCCGCCGATCCCGCTCATCCAGGGCTCGACCACACCGAGCGCCAGCGCGGTCGCCACCGCCGCGTCAACGGCATTGCCGCCCTGGGCCAGGATCTCGGTGCCGGCCTCGGCCGCGCGCCAATGCTGCGCCACCACGATGCCGCGGTCGGAGACCTTGGGCGGCTTCGCCAGAACCCACTGCTCGATCGGACGGACAGGCGCGGGCATCAGGCCTCGCAGGACGGCTTAAGGCGTGGGATGGCCAATTCTCCACATCCCTGCCCCCGGTTCAAGCGGGGGCCGAATCACCCCTGCTCGGCTACTCCTCCGCCCGCCCGCCGCGCAGGCGCTTCAGGGCGCCGCGGCGGGATTTGGAGTCGAGCCGGCGGCGGCGGGAGGCGCGGGTGGGCTTGGTGGGCTTGCGCGGCACCGGCGGCTCGGCCGCGCGGCGGATGAGTTCGATGAGCCGTTCCAAGGCGTCGCGGCGGTTCGCCTCCTGGGTCCGGTGCCGCTGGGCCGTGATGACCAGAACGCCATCGAGGGTGAGCCGCCGGCCGGCGAGCCGCATGAGCCGCGCGCGCACGCCCTCCGGCAGCGAGGGCGACCCCCGCGCGTCGAAGCGGAGCTGCACGGCGGAGGCCACCTTGTTGACATTCTGCCCGCCCGGCCCCGAGGCGCGCACGAAGCGCTCCTCGAGCTCGGATTCGTTGAGGGCGATGGCGGGCGTGATGGGGATCATGGCGGCGACACTATAGCGGGCTGCGGCACCGCGGGCGCGCTTCCCATCCTCGATGATCCGCGCTATGGGCTCGGCCCATGCGTGTCGATGAATTCGATTTCGAGCTGCCGAGGGAGCTGATCGCGGACCGGCCCGCTGAGCCGCGGGAGTCCGCGCGGCTCCTGGTGGTCGGCGATGAGCTCGAGGACCGGCGGATCGCGGATTTGCCCGGGCTGCTCAGGCGCGGCGACCTCCTGGTGTTCAACGATACCAAGGTGATCCCGGCCAGGCTCACGGGGCGGCGCGGCACCGCCTTGGTCGAGGTGACCCTGCATCGCGATCTCGGCCAGGGCGTGTGGCTCGCGTTTGCCAAGGGCTCGCGGCGCCTCAAGCCCGGCGATCGACTGGTCTTCGCGGAGGATTTCTCCGCCGAGGTCACGGGCAAGACGCCCGCGGGCGAGGTGGCGCTGCATTTCGCGTTGGCTGGCACCGAGTTCCGCGCGGCGCTCGAGCGCCACGGCAGCATGCCGTTGCCGCCCTACATCAAGCGCCCGCGCGGCGGCGATCCCCGCGATATCCGCGATTACCAGACGATCTTCGCGCGCAGGGAGGGCGCAGTGGCAGCGCCCACTGCCGGCCTGCATTTCACCGGGCCGCTGATGGCGGCTTTGGGGGACGCGGGCGTCGGGCATTTGACCGTGACCCTCCACGTCGGCGCCGGTACTTTCCTGCCGGTGAAGGTCGAGCAGGTCGGGGATCACGTGATGCACGGCGAGACCGGGTTTCTGGAGGCTTCGGCGGCCGAGCGGCTCAACCGCGCGCGCGCCGAGGGCGGGCGCATCGTGGCGGTGGGCACCACCAGCCTGCGACTGCTGGAGTCAGCCGCGAACGAGGACGGGCGGTTGCGGCCCTTCGCCGGCGAGACCGCGCTCTTCATCACGCCGGGCTACCGGTTCCGCGCGGTGGATGTGCTGATCACGAATTTCCACCTGCCGCGCTCGACGCTCTTCATGCTGGTGGCAGCCTTCGCCGGGCTCGAGCGAATGAAGCGCGCCTACGCCCACGCGATCCGCGAGCGCTACCGGTTCTTCTCCTACGGCGACGCGTGCTTGCTGATGCCCGAGGCCGCGCGGTGAGCACGAGCTTCGAGCTAATCGCTGAGAATGGCGGCGCGCGCCTCGGGCGGATCGGCACGGCGCATGGCGCCGTCGAGACGCCGGCCTTCATGCCCGTGGGAACCGCCGCCACGGTCAAGGGCATGCGGTCCGCGGACGTCGCCGCGACCGGAGCACAGATCGTCCTCGCCAACACCTATCACCTGATGCTGCGGCCGGGCGCCGAGCGGGTGGCGAGGCTCGGCGGCTTGCACAGGTTCATGGATTGGCCGGGGCCGATCCTCACGGACTCCGGCGGCTTCCAGGTGATGTCGCTCGCCAAGCTCCGCGAGATCGACACCAAGGGTGTCACGTTCCGCTCGCACCTCGACGGCACGGAGTATGAGCTCACGCCCGAGCGCGCAATCGAGATCCAGCACATGCTGGATGCCGACATCACGATGGTGCTGGACGAATGCACGGCCTTCCCCGCGACCGAGGACGAGGCGCGGCGCTCGATGGAGCTGTCGCTCGGCTGGGCCGAGCGCTCGAAGCCCGCCTTCACAGCGCGGCCGGGCTACGGGCTCTTCGGCATCGTGCAGGGTAGCGTCTATCCGGGATTGCGCCGGCGCGCGGCCGAGGCGCTGGTGGCGATCGGCTTCGACGGCTACGCCGTGGGCGGACTCGCGGTCGGCGAGGGCCAGAGCGAGATGTTGCGCGTGCTCGAGGAGACCGTGCCGGCGCTGCCCGTAGACCGGCCGCGCTATCTCATGGGCGTCGGCACGCCGGCGGATTTGCTGGGCGCGGTCAAGCGCGGCATCGACCTCTTCGACTGCGTGCTGCCGACGCGCTCGGGCCGCACGCACCAGGCCTTCACGCGCGGCGGCACCGTCAACCTGCGCAACGCCCGCCATCTCGACGATCCCCGCCCGCTCGACGCGGCCTGCGCCTGCACGGCCTGTACGCGACACTCGCGCGCCTATCTGCACCACCTCGCGCGCGCCGGCGAGATGCTGGGTGCCCTGCTGTTGACCGAGCACAATCTCCGCTACTATGCCGGCCTAATGGCGGGCATGCGCGCTGCCGTCGCCGAGCGCCGGTTCAACGCCTTCGCGGCCGAGGTCCTCGAGGCCGAGGCGCGCGGCGATATTGCGGCGCTGTGATTCCCAAGGATGGTCGCAAGCATCGTGCGTCCTTCGACTCGCTCGCTCTGCTCGCGGCTCAGGATGAGGGGAGAGGGTGGTTTGGCCAACGGAAAGCCTTCATCCTGAGCCGGTCCCGAAGGGACCGAGTCGAAGGACGCACGCTGCTTCTCAGAGACGGATGATGCCCCGACAGAGGAAACCGATACTCAGCCAGCTCGGCCGGCCCGCGCGGTTGCCGGACTCGCCCGATGCGGCGGTTCTGGAGCGCGTGCCGAACCCGCACCCAGGCACGACCTATCTGGTGCGCTTCACGGCGCCGGAGTTCACGGTGCTCTGCCCGATTACGGGGCAGCCGGATTTCGCGCATTTCGTGATCGATTACGTGCCGCGGCGCTGGCTCGTCGAGAGCAAATCGCTGAAGCTCTATCTGGGCTCGTTCCGCAACCACGCGAGCTTCCACGAGGACTGCACGCTCGCGATCGCCAAGCGCCTGGTGAGAGAGATCGCGCCGGTTTGGCTCCGGATCGGCGGCTACTGGTTTCCGCGGGGCGGCATGCCGATCGACGTTTTCTATCAGACGGGCGCGCCGCCCCGCGGGCTCTGGCTGCCGGACCAGGGCGTCAGCCCCTATCGCGGCCGGGGATGACGGCGGCCGATCCCAAATCGGCGATCCGCGAGCGGGCGCTCGCGCTCGGCTTCGATGCGGTGGGCTTCGCCGCGGCATCGCTGGGCACGGAAGCCCGCGCGCATCTCACGGAGTATCTCGCGCGGGGATATCACGGCGACATGGGCTGGCTTGCGGCGCGCGCCCAGGAGCGCGCCGAGCCGCGCGCGCTCTGGCCCGAGGCCAAGACCGTGGTGGTGCTCGGCATGAATTACGGACCCAGCGAGGACCCGCTGGCGGCGCTCGCCGAGCCCGAGCGCGGCGCGATCTCGGTCTATGCGCGCGGGCGCGACTACCACGATGTCGTGAAGTCGCGGCTCAAGGCGCTCGCGCGCGACATCGCGGAGCAGTGGCACTGCGAGCTCAAGCTCTTCGTCGACACCGCGCCGGTGATGGAAAAGCCGCTCGCCGAGCAGGGCGGCATCGGCTGGCAGGGCAAGCACACCAACCTGGTCTCGCGCGCGCTGGGCTCGTGGCTGTTCCTGGGCGAGATCTATCTCGCCCTCGAGCTCGAGCCCGATGAGCGCGAGCAGGACCATTGCGGCGAGTGCCGGCGCTGCCTCGACATCTGCCCGACGCGCGCCTTCCCCGCGCCTTACCGGCTCGATGCGCGGCGCTGCATCTCCTATCTCACCATCGAGCACAAGGGCCACATCGAGGCGGAGCTCCGGCCCCTGATGGGGAACCGCATCTATGGCTGCGACGACTGCCTCGCGGTCTGCCCCTGGAACAAATTCGCGAGACTGACGCGCGAGCCCGGCTTCGCGCCGAGACCGGGGCTCGCGGGCCCGCAGCTCCGCGAACTCGCCGGCCTGGACGATGCGGCCTTCCGCGCGCGGTTCTCGGGCTCGCCGATCAAGCGCATCGGCCGCGACCGCTTCCTGCGCAACGTGCTGATCGCCCTCGGCAACAGCGGAGAGCGGGATTTGATCGAGGCGGTGCGGCCGTTGCTGGAGGACGCCTCGCCGCTGGTGCGCGCCATGGCGGCCTGGGCGTGGCTGCGGTTGGCACCCGCGGGAGAGCGGGAGCATGCGCGCACCGCCGGCCTCGCCGCGGAAAACGACCCCGCCGTGCGCGCGGAATGGGAGCGCTCGGCCTGAGACTTGCCGCGGGGCGGTGGGATCGCTAAGTGAGGGAGATTGGAGGCCGGCATGAGCGCAGAGCACACGGACTGGCGCACGCACGGCGTGCGGGTCGTCAAGGGCACCGAGCTCGACATCAACACGGCGCAGACGCCCGGCATGAACCGCGCCGCGGCGATCACCTATGCGCGCGCCGGCGCACAGAAGCTTTGGGCGGGCACGGTCACCATCCATCCCAATGCCAAGACCGGCGCCCATCACCACGGCGAGGTCGAGAGCGTGATCTATGTCGTCCGCGGCAAGGCCCGCATGCGCTGGGGGGATCGGCTCGAATACGTCGCGGAGGCCGGTCCCGGCGATTTCATCTACGTGCCGCCCTATGTGCCGCATCAGGAGATCAATGCCAACCCCAACGAGCCCCTGGACTGCGTCCTCGTGCGCAGCGGCCAGGAGCCGGTGGTGGTGAACCTGGACATCCCCGTGGTCGAGACGCCCGAGGAAGTTCGCTGGATCGACTCCATTCACAAATCCTGAACGCCTAAGCCGCCATTCTCCGCCCACAGGCGCCGTGATAGGCTGACACCATGTAGGGAATTGGGGGCGTTCATGCGCAAGCCAGTGCTGTGGGTCGTCGCTCTCGTGGTCGGCGCGGGGGCAGCCGGAGGCTATTACGGCTGGACGCGCTTCCATGACTATTCCGGCGAGCAGTTCCGCGCGGGGCTCGACCAGTGGATCCAGACGCTGCCGCCCGGTTATTCGATGACCTACAAGACGGCGGAGTACAATGTCGCCACCAACAAGGCGACGCTGGGCGGCGTCGCCTTCAAGGGAACCGGCGCGCAAACCTTCGATGCGGCCATCGACGAGATCGAGGTCGGCAGTCCCTCGGCCGATTTCGCCAACGCCTGGGCGCAGGCCGCCGCCAATCCCGCGGCGTTGGCGCCGGATAAGGCGCTGCCGGTCGCCGGCAGCATCGCGCTCAAGGGCGCGAGCATCCACTTCGGGCCGGCATCGGGGACGCTCGCCTCGACGAAGCTCGAGGGCTTGCGGCTCTATCCGTGGGCGCTACTGCACTCGGGCGTCCCGTCGTTTGGCGACGCGCAGGCCGCCTTGACCAAGCGCAGCGAGCCGCCGCAACTCGAGGACGTCCTCCCGCTGCTCCGGTTCGAGGCGTCGATCCTGCTGGGGATCGGCTACGACGCCTATGTGGCGGAGGACCTGCGGGTGAGCGCGAAGATGCCGGCGACGGCTCAGACGCCCGCCCGGGACGTCACCTACTCCATCCATAAATTCAGCGGCAGCGGATACGACCGCGGCCTGCGCGGCGACGCGCAGGCCGAAGGCGCCACCTTCGAGAGCCTCCCCATGGGGACCCTCACGCTCGAGCGCGTCAGCATGGCGGACATGAAATTCCAGCAGCCGCTCACCCGGGTGCTCTCGGGCGACCCGCTGGCGCCCGAGATGCTCGACGGGCTCGCGATCGGCCGCGTCGAGTATGCGGGGATGCGCGTCAAGACTCCGGACGGCAAGGACGTGCCGGTCGGCACCTTCTCGATCTCGAGGATCGGCTTCTCCCATGGCGTACCGGTCTCGGGCGAGCTCAGCTACGCCGGCCTCAAGGTCAGCAAGGCGCTGATGCCGGATGCGCGCGGACAAGAGGCCTTCGACAAGCTCGGCCTCGACACGCTGACCCTGAGCCTCAGCGCCTCCTATCAGTGGGACCTCGAGCAGAAGCGGGTGGCGGTGCGCACCCTCGCCTTCAAGATCGACGAGCTCGGCGCGCTCAATCTCTCGGTCGAGCTTGCGGACATGACACCGAGCGAGGGTTGGCAGACGCGCGGCAGCCTCTTCCACGCGCTCTTGCGCTACGACGACGCCTCGCTCGCCGACCGCATGCTCAAGGCCGCGGCCTTGCTGGCCAACACCGATCCGGCGGCATTCCGCCAGCAGGTCATCACCATCGTCGATATGCGGGCGGCAGCGCTCGGCGACAGCCCGGCGATCTCGGCCGCTGTCGCGGCTGTGAAGACCTTCCTGGGCGCGCCGCATTCGCTCACGATCGAGCTGGCGCCGCCGGCGCCGGTCGCCTTCAGCGCGCTCAAAGCCGCCAGCACGATGCCGCCTGGCGATATCGCGGCCCTGATCGGGATCACGGTCACCGCCAATAAATAGCGGTCTCCCGGCGTCCGGCCGAATAGCCACAGATTCTTCACAATCGTGGTCTTGGCTGCTGACTGCGGCACGGGGTCAGCGCGCCCCTTCGTGGTTCCTTGCCTCCTGAGCAGGGCCCTTGGGCCCGCGTCGAAGGACGCACCACGGCATTCCGACCGGGATCCGTGCTGACGGCGTGCATTGACCTGTCCCTGGATTTGTTCACTCTGCCCACGGATTTTTTGGCCGATCGCGACGGTCTGACATGTTTTTGAATGGCACGAGCCGCCTCTCCTTGCCGTGGCGCTCCCTGTGGGAGCGGCTGGCGCGGCAGAGCGTGCGGGACAACGAGGTCTCGCTGATCGCGATCAGTGCGCTGATCAGCATCGCGATCGGGCTCGGCGTGATCGTGCTCCAGGCGCTCGTGCTGCAGCTGCACCAGGTCCTGTTCGCGGTCGCGCCCAACCAGCGCCTGAGCGGGACCACGGTCCCGGATTGGTGGCGCGTCCTGCTGGTACCGTGCGTCGGAGGCCTGCTCTCGGGTGTTGCCACCGTCCTGATCCGCCGCTGGCGCCCGCGCGAGATCGTCGATGCCATCGAGGCGAATGCGCTCTACGGCGGCAAAATGTCGCTCATCGACAGCGCGAACCTCGCGCTTTTGACCGTCATCTCCTCGGGCTTCGGCGCCTCGGTCGGGCTCGAGGCCGCCTATACGCAGTTGGGCTCCGGCATGGCTTCGCGGTTCGGCCAGATCTTGAAGATGCGGCGCAGCGATCTGCGCACTCTCGTGGGTTGCGGCGCGGCGGCCGGCATCGCTGCCGCCTTCAACGCGCCGCTCGCCGGCGCCTTCTATGCCTTCGAGCTGGTGATCGGCAACTATTCGCCGGCCGTGCTGGCGCCCGTCAGCATGGCGGCGCTTTCGAGCACGCTGGTAGTGCGCGCCCTCTATGGCACCGAGTCGATCTTCGGGCTCGACGCGCAGGTGCACATCACCGGCACCGACTTCGCGTTGTTCGCTGGCCTGGGCGTGCTGGCCGCGGTGATCGCGATCGCCACCATGACCGGCGTCACGCGGATCGAGCGCTTCCTGCGCCGGCAGGCGCTGCCGCGCTGGGTGAGCCCGGCCATCGGCGGGTTCGTGGTGGGCATGATCGCGACGATCTACCAAGAGGTGCTCGGCAGCGGGCACGGCGCGCTCCAGCTGGTGCTCGAGAACAGCCTGCCCTGGGCCGTTCTGCTGGGTTTGATCGCGGCCAAAGGGCTCGCCTCGGCGGTATCCGTGGGCGCGGGCTTTCGCGGCGGGCTCTTCAGCTCCTCGCTGTTGCTCGGGGCCGTGTTCGGCGGAGCGGCGGTGGTGCCGCTGCAGGGAGCGCTGCACCTGATTGGATTTGCCGGTCTCGAGCTCGACCGGGTCGCCTACATGCTGGTCGGCATGGGCGCGGTGGCCGCGGCCGTGGTTGGCGCGCCCCTCACCATGATCTTCCTGGTGCTGGAGCTCACCGGCAGCTTCCCGGCGGCGCTCGGCGTGATGGTCGGCGTGATCATCGCCTCGCTGGTGGTGCGCCAGACCTTCGGCTACTCCTTCGCGACCTGGCGCTTCCATGTGCGCGGCGTGCCGATCCGCGGTGGCTTCGACGTCGGCTGGATCGAGGATCTCTCGGTCGGCAAGATGATGCGGCGCGATGCGCCCACGGTGCCGCTTGGCACCACCGTCGGGGAGTTCCGCAAGCGCTTTCCGCTGGGCGGCCCCAATCCCGTGTTCCTGGTCGAGGGCGGGGGCCGGTATGCCGGCATCGTCACCACCGCCGACGCCTACAATCCCGACCTCGATCAGAAGCTCGATCAACCGATCGACGAGCTGCGCACCACCGTGGACCAATTCCTGCTGCCGGAGCAGAACGTCCGCACGGCGCTCCGGCGCTTCAGCAGCTCCGAGACCGAGACGCTCGCGGTGGTGAGCGACGCCAAGACCCTCCATGTCGTGGGATTCCTGACCGAGGGCTACGCGCTGCGCCGCTATAGCCAGGAGCTCGAGCGCTCGCGCGCCGAGGAGCTCGGCGAGCACTCGCTTTATGGACCGGCCTAGCTGGGAAATCCCGATGGACGATCACGATCTCGACGAGATCCACGCGCCGCCCCCGCCTCGCAAATCGCGCGAGGTGCTGACACTCGCGCGCCGACGCCGGCTGATGCGCGTGATGACGGCGGTGCTGCTGGGCTGTATCGTCGGCGCCTACACGCTGGGCGCGCTCAGCGAGCGGGTGATCGCGGAGGAAGAGACCGACCTGCTGCCAGTCCCCTTGGAGGCGCTGATCATCGGCGCGGCCTTCACCCTGGCCTCTCTGCCGACGGCCTGGTCGATCGTCGGGCGCGTGCTGATCCCGGTGCCGACGTTCTACATCTACCTGACGGTGCTCCTCGGCAAGAACCCGCCGCTCCCGTTCTATGCCGCCTTCGTGGTGGCGGGGCTCTATTCCGCCGTTCTGACCGCACTGTCGCGCGATCTCGCCGAGCGACCGATGCGGCCGAAGCTCGGATCCTCGCGCACCCGGAGCCGGCGCGCGACACTGGGCTGAAAAGAAAGAGGCCCGGGAAACGCCCGGGCCTCCGCTTCTAGCAAATAAGCAATTTACGGCTGATCGGGAACCAACGGCGGTGCGCCGCCGACCTCGTCCCAGATCCTCACGTTGTGCGTGGGATCTTTGAGTCCGACGAGACTGACGATCACGCCGAGCGCGGCGATTCCCATCGGATAGAACAACCCGCCGAGCGCCATTCCGGTCAACGCGGCGAGCGATGCGCCGGCAGCCGGCACCAGGCCGCCGAACACGCCGTTGCCGATGTGATAGGGCAGCGACATGGATGTGTAGCGGATGCGTGCCGGGAACAGCTCGACCAGGAAGGCGGCGATCGGCCCGTACACCATGGTGACCAGGATGACCATGTAGAAGACCAGGATGGTCAGGATGACCGGGTTGTCCTTGTAAGTGCCGAGCCAGGTGAAGACCGGCCAATAGCTGACCACGGCCAGAGCAAATCCCAGCGTCATGATATTGCGGCGGCCGATCCGATCGGAGAGCGAGCCGAAGAAGATGAAGAAGGGCGCGCCCGCCGTCAGCGCGATCATCATGACCACGTAGACCGTGACGTAATTTATCTTCAGCACGGTCGTCATGTAGAAGAGCGCATAGAACTGGCCGGTGTACCAGACCACGCCTTCCGGAGCAGTGGCGCCGAAGAGGGCGAGCAGGATCAAGCCCCAGTTCTTGCCGCTGCCGAAGCTCTCGAGGGCGGGATTCGCCGAGGACTTGCCCTGCTCCTTGAGCCGGGCATAGAGCGGCGATTCCTCGAGCTTGAGCCGGATATAGATCGACAGCAAGACCAGGATCGCCGAGATCAGGAACGGAACGCGCCAGCCC
>DATMMM010000103.1:0-6519 GCA_035569735.1 Allostellaceae bacterium
CGCATCGGCCGCTCGGCATCGTGCATCTCGCGGGCAAGCAGATGAAGGAACGCGTCTGGACGTTGGCGACACCCGAGGGTGGCGCGGTGAAGACGAGGCTCACATTGGAGGCCGTTCAGGCCCTCGCTTAACCTACCTTCCGGTCCGGCCGCGGCAACAGAAGCAGGTTGCGCGGCTCGCTCCCGGCGCACGCGCCCTGGGCCGACCGATACTCCGCAAGCCCGCAAGGCAGGGCGCCGTAGTCATGGAGGGCGCAGATCATCTCGTAGCCGAGTTGCTCCACGGTATCGGCGAGCGCCCGGCGATCCTCCGCGCTCTCGTGCCCGCTCTCGATGACGACGGCCGGGCCAAAACGGCGCAGGGTCTCGCTCGCGCCCTCGATGACGTCGCGCTCATGGCCCTCGACATCGATCTTGATCAAATCGACGCGCAGGAGCCCCAGGCCTGCCAGGGCGTCGTCGAGCCGCCGAGTCTCGACGCTCACTGCCCGTTCGCCGGCGGCCGGACTACCCAGCCGCGACCGACCGCTATTCTCGGTCTCGACGATGAGCTGAGCGGTACTCGCATGCGAGGATAGCGCCCCTTGCAGCACGCGCGCCTGCCCGAGGTTGTTGATGCGAAGCGTCCGGGCAAGCGCCTCCGCGACAGGGGGATTGGGCTCGAAGCACAGCACTTGGCCGCTTGCACCGACCGCCTTGGCCATGGGCACGGCCCATTCGCCGAGATTGGCGCCTACGTCGATGGCGACGCCGCCGCTCGGCAGGAATTTGAGCGCCGCCGGCGGCGCGGAGGGTCCGTAGAAAAGGATACGAGCACCCTGGAAATCCATGGGCCTCGGGACGAACACCAGATCGCCATCGTCGCAAAGCACGTAGCCCCCCGGCCAATCGCGCGCGAGCGCTCGATCCAGTGCGGCCCGGCGCCTGCGGCGCAGCAGCATGGGAATACCCAGAGCTTGTGCCGCCCGGCTCCTGGTGCGGAAACGAAAGAGCCTCTTCAGGAGCCTTGACGCATTCCCGGGGCGATTTGCCAAGAGACCTCGCATCGATGGGTGTGCGGCGCCTATACCAGTCCCAGCTTGCGCTCGAGCGCGCCGCACAGCATCTGGCCCAGCGTGATGTGCATCTCCTGGATGCGCGCGGTGGTGCGCGAGGGCACGATCAGCAGCGGATCGGCGAGGCCGGCGAGCGAGCCGCCGTCGCCGCCGGTCAAAGCCGCGGCGCCGAGGCCGAGCACGCGCGCCGCCTCGAGCGCGCGGATCACGTTTGGGCTCCGGCCGGAGGTGCTGATGCCGATGGCGAGATCGCCCGGCCGCCCGAGCGCCCGCACCTGGCGCGCGAAGATCTCACCGAATCCGAGGTCGTTACCGATCGCGGTGAGCGCGGACGTGTCGGTGGTGAGCGCGATCGCGGCGATCGGCGCGCGGTCGCGGATATAGCGTACCGTGAGCTCGGTCGCGAGGTGCTGCGCGTCCGCGGCACTGCCGCCATTGCCGAAGAACATGAGCTTGCCGCCGCCCTCGAGCGACTTCGCCGCCGCTTCCACCAGGCTGAGGAACGGCGCCTCGCACTGGGCGAGGGTCGCGCGCAGCACCGCCGCGTGCTCGTCGAGCTCGGCGCGATAGAACGCCTTCAGGTCCATGGGGTCCCTCCGAACGGGATCATCGGGAAGCCCCAGACCGCTTTCAATGGATATTTCAAGGGCCAGCGCTTGCCATCGTGTTGCTTTGTGCGGTACGAGGCCCACCAGGCATGTTCCGTTCAGCTGGATTCTCGCCGATCTCACCCCTCTCCGCGCGAAGCGGGGAGAGGGAGGGGCCCAGCGCGCTAGCGCTGGGAGGGTGAGGTGTCTCTCCGGGCCAAGGTTGTGTCCGCAATCGACACCCACCTCACCCGCTCCCCCCGGACTTCGGTCCGGGGGGAGCGACCTCTCCCCCCGCAAGCGGGCGGAGAGGTGCTCGGCGGATTGCATCCAGCAAGACGGAATCCCGTCTAGCGCAGGGCCTTGCCATGGCCGGGACCGGCCGGGGTCTCATTCTCGACCGCGACGGCGTCGTCAACGAAGACAGCGGCTTTCTCCACCGGATCGAGGAGTGCCGCTTCGTCGACGGCATCTTCGAGCTGACGAGGGCGTTCGCCGCGCAAGGCTTCGCCATCGTGATCGCCAGCAACCAGTCCGGCATCGGCCGCGGCTACTACACCGAGGCGGATTTCGAGCGCCTCATGGCCTGGATGAAAGGCGAGTTTGCGCGGCGGGGTGTCCTGATCGCCGGCATCTACCATTGCCCGGACCACCCGACCAAGGGCGTCGGGCGTTATCGCCGGGCCAATTCCTGGCGCAAACCCGGACCCGGCATGCTGCTGCAGGCAGCAGCGGACTTGAACCTCGACCTCGCCCGTTCCTGGACCGTGGGCGACCAGATGAGGGATATCGAGGCGGGCCGCGCCGCGGGCGTGGGCACGCTGGTGCGCTATGACCCGCTTGCGCCGGCGGTCGCGCGATGCCAGGACTTCTGGGTGGCGCCGCGGTTGCAGGCGGTAACGGAGCTGTTGGCGAGGGAAGCGGGTCCATGAAGGTCCTGGTAACCGGCGGCGCGGGGTTCATCGGCACCTCGGTCGTGCGCCATCTGCTGCGCGCGGGCCACGCCGTGGTGAACCTCGACAAGCTCACCTATGCCGGCTCGAACCCGCCGCTGGGGCCGCTCGGCGAGGGCGGACGCTACGCGTTGGAGGCCGCCGATGTGGCGGACCGGGCGGCGGTGGAGCGCGTCTTTTGCAAGCACGAGCCCGAGGCGGTGATGCACCTCGCGGCCGAGACCCATGTCGACCGCTCGATCGACCGGCCCGACGATTTCATCCGCACGAACCTCGCGGGCACTTTCACCCTCCTCGAGGTGGCGCGGAGCTATTGGGACGGGCTCAGGGGAGAGGCCAGGAAGAAATTTCGGCTGCACCATATCTCCACCGACGAGGTGTTCGGCTCGCTCGGGCCCGAGGGTCGGTTCACCGAGGAGACCGCCTATCGGCCCAACAGCCCCTATGCCGCGAGCAAGGCCGGGGCGGATCATCTCGTGAGGGCCTGGCACAAGACCTATGGTCTTCCCGTGGTGACCACGAACTGCTCCAACAACTACGGGCCCTGGCAGTTCCCGGAGAAGCTGATCCCCCTGATGATCCTGAGCGCGCTCGAGGGGAAGCCGCTGCCGGTCTATGGCGCCGGCGCCAATGTGCGCGACTGGCTCTATGTCGGCGATCACGCGGCGGCGCTGGCGCTGGTGCTGGAGCGCGGCCGGATCGGCGAGACCTACAACATCGGCGGCGGCGAGGAGCGCACGAACCTCGATCTGGTGAAGCTGCTCTGCGCGCTCCTCGACGAGGCGCTGCCGCAGTCACCGCACCGGCCGCACGAGCGGCTGATCAGCTTTGTGCCGGACCGTCCGGGCCACGACCTCCGTTATGCCATCGACGATAGTAAGCTGCGGCGCGAGCTCGGCTGGCGCCCGGCGGAGACGCTCGCGACCGGGCTCAAGAAGACCGTGCGCTGGTATCTCGACAACCGCGGCTGGTGGGAGCCGATCCGCAACGGGGTCTATCGCGGCGAGCGCCTGGGCAGACCCCTCGAGACGGCGGCGCGCCCATGAAGGGCATCATCCTCGCGGGCGGCTCCGGCACGCGGCTCTATCCGTTGACCCGCGCGCTCTCCAAGCAGCTGCTGCCGGTCTACGACAAGCCGATGATCTATTATCCGCTCTCGACGCTGATGCTGGCGGGCATGCGCGAGATCCTGCTGATCACCACGCCCGCGGACGCGCCGCTCTTCCAGACACTGCTGGGCGACGGCGCGCAGTGGGGCATCCGGCTCTCTTATGCGGTGCAGCCCAAGCCCGACGGCTTGGCGCAAGCCTTCCTGATCGGCCGGGAATTCCTGGCGGGCGAGGGCGCGGCGCTGATCCTCGGCGACAATCTCTTCTATGGCGACAGCCTGACCCAGATGCTGGCGCACGCGACGGGCCGCGAGAGCGGCGCCACGGTCTTCGCCTATCGCGTGAGCGAGCCCGAGCGCTACGGCATCGTCGAGTTCGACGCCGGGAACCGCGTGCTCTCGATCGAGGAGAAGCCGGACGCGCCGCGCTCGGATTGGGCCGTCACCGGTCTCTATTTCTACGACCGCGACGTCGTCACGGTGGCGGGCTCGATCGCGCCCTCGGCGCGCGGCGAGCTGGAGATCACCGACGTCAACAAGGTCTATCTCAAGGCCGGCACGCTCGCGGTCGAGCGCCTGGGGCGCGGCTATGCCTGGTTCGACACCGGGACCCACGACAGCCTGATCGAGGCGTCCGAGTTCGTGCGCACGCTGGAAAAGCGCACGGGCCAAAAGATCGGCTGCGTCGAGGAGGTGGCGTTCCGGCAGGGCTTCATCGACACGGCCCAGCTGCTGCGGCTTGCCGACACCTACCGCAAATCCGAATACGGCGCCTATCTCGACCGTCTCGCGCGCGAAGGGCCGAACGCGTGAGCGAGCGCGGTTTCGCGGTGCTGGGACTGGGCTATGTCGGCCTGCCGGTGGCGCTCGCCTTCGCGCGGCATTTCTCGCCGGTGATCGGCTTCGACGTCTCCAAGGAGCGGGTCGCCGAGCTCAAGGGCGGCGTCGATCGGACCGGCGAGGTGGCAGCGGACGCGCTCAGGCAGAGCACGCTGCGCTTGACCGACGATCCCGCCGACCTTGGAGAGGCCAGTTTCTTCATCGTGGCGGTGCCGACGCCCATCGACGAGCAGCGCCGGCCGGACCTGCGCGCGCTCCAAAGCGCCTGCCGCCTGATCGGTCCGGCGCTCAAGCCGGGCGCGGTGGTGGTCTTCGAGTCGACGGTCTATCCGGGCCTGACGCGCGAGGTCTGCGGGCCCGCGCTCGCGGCGGCTTCGGGGCTCAAAGCAGGCGTCGACTTCAAGCTCGGCTACTCGCCCGAGCGGATCAATCCCGGCGACCGCGCGCATCGGCTCGAGAGCATCGTCAAGGTGGTGGCGGGCGAGGACGCGGGCACGCTCGAGCGCGTCGCCGACGCCTATGGCGCCGTGGTGCCCGCCGGCATCCACCGGGCGCCCTCGATCGAGGTGGCGGAGGCCGCCAAGGTGCTCGAGAACACCCAGCGCGACATCAATATTGCCCTGATGAACGAGCTCGCGCTGATCCTCGACCGACTGGGTCTCCGGAGCGCCGACGTGTTGGCGGCGGCGGCCACCAAGTGGAACTTCATGCGCTTCACGCCGGGCCTGGTGGGCGGCCACTGCATCGGCGTCGATCCCTTTTATCTCACCGCCAAGGCGGAGGCGGTGGGCTACCTGCCGCAGGTGATCCTGGCGGGCCGGCGCATCAACGACAGCATGGGCGGCTTCGTGGCGCAGCGCCTGGTGAAGCTGCTGATCGCCGCCGGCCGGCCGGTGCGCGGCGCGCGGGTCGCCATCCTCGGCCTCGCCTTCAAGGAGAACGTGCCTGACCTTCGCAACAGCCGCGTGCCCGATATCGCGGCGGAGCTCCGCGGCTTCGGCATCGAGGCGATGGTGCACGATCCCCTGATCGACGCCGCCGAGGCCCGGCACGAATACGGCATCGAGCTCGCGGTGGAGGGTGCTCTCACCGAGCTCGACGCCCTCGTGATCGCGGTGCCGCACCGCAGCTTCCTCGACCGCCCGCTCCTCCGCTATCTCGAGGCGCTGGTCCCCGGCGGCGTGGTGGTCGACGTCAAATCCGCCCTCGACCCCCGCGCGGTGCCGGAGGGGGTGACGTATTGGAGCCTGTGAGGGCGGGCTTGCGCACGGGTAACTTATATGTGACTATATGGCCGAGGCGTTGAGGGTTGTCGAGTACGTCCGGCAAGACGGTGCGAGCCCCTACCGGACCTGGTTCGACAGCCTGCACGCTCAGGCCGCCGCGAAAGTGGCCACTGCAATCTTTCGGCTCGAGCTGGGCAACACGTCTCGGGTGAAGTGGATCGGCACGATCGCCGAATGCCGCATAGATTGGGGGCCGGGCTACCGGATCTATCTCGGGATGGACGGCGCTCGGCTGGTCGTGCTGCTCGGCGGTGGCACGAAGCAGCGCCAGCCAGCGGACCTAGCGCGCGCGAAGGCACTGTGGGCGGAATACAACGCGCGAAAGGCGGCCGCAAGGGCGAAGGGACACAGGTGACCAACATGGTACTGACGCGCGATTTCAAGCAGACGATCGTCGAGCGCGTGCGGCGTGATCCCGCATTCGCCAAGGCGCTGCTGGACGAAGCGGCGACGCTGTTTCTCAACGGTGAGCCACACACGGCCCGCCTGATCCTGCGCGATCTCGTGAACGCAACGGTCGGGTTTGAGGAGCTGGCCGCAGAGACCGCAAAGCCAGCGAAAAGCCTGCACCGAATGCTCTCGAAAAGAGGCAATCCCACCATGGACAATCTCGCCGCCATCCTCGGCGTGCTTCGGAAGAGATTGGGCGTGGAGATCAAGGCTCGCGCGATCAGGGCCGCTTAAGGGGACC
>DATMMM010000104.1:0-2167 GCA_035569735.1 Allostellaceae bacterium
CGTGGCCGCGGTGGCAATCCGCTGGCCGCTCTGCGCCACCAGGGCGAGCGGATCCTCGCCGTCGCGGCTCGCCCACGTGCCCACGTAAGGGAACGACGCGGCACCGGTGTCCAAGCCCAGTGCGTGGCAGACGACGAAGGCCGTCGACTCGGCTTCGACTTCGCGCTCCGGCGTGCCGTGCGGATCGCCCAGCGGGTGCAGCAGCGCGTGCGCCAGCTCGTGGCAGAGCGTAGCGAAGAGCCGGGCGCGCGGCTCCCCGGCGTCACCCCCGTCATCGACGATGACGATGTGCCGCGCCTTGGGCGCGTACCAGCCGAGCGCGGTGGGAGGGTCCGTGTTGAGCCGCGGGCGGAGCTCGACTCCGGTCACGGGCTGGCCGGGCAGCGACAGCGCCACCGCGCGCAGCTTCTCGACGCTGCCGTCAAACGCTTCGGGGGCCACGACGTCCGGCAGCTTCGGCTCGGGCAGTGCCTCGCCCTCAGTCTGCTCGAGGGCGAAGACGTAGAGCGGGCGGAAGCCGATCAGGCGGCCCTTCGGGCCGCCGTCGACAGTCGTCAGCCGGGAGCTGACAGCGGGGCTGTCGCCTGTGGGCTCCTGGCTGTCGGCGTCATCCCGCGCCGCGATGAGCGGCGCGAGAATGACGAGCCCCTTCTCGCCCTTCTTGACGCTGCGGCCGTGCCGCTTCCACGTCATGAAGGTCGCCGCGGCCCGCGTGCCGGGGCGCTGCACCATGACGAGGAGCTGATTGCTGAAGCTGAGCCTCGAAATGGCCAGCTTGCCGCGCACCGCCATCGCCTCCAGCAGGTGCTTCCAGTCGTCGGAGGTTTGAAGCGCCTTGAGGCCTGCGTCCAGCGCCTCGCGCGCGTCCTCCAGCTTCACCGCCTTCTTCTCTAGCCACTCTTGCTTGTCGAACTGCTTCGCCATCGCGCAACTCCTTTTGGTTTTGGGCGGCGAGCACCGCCGCTCGCGCGAAGGCGCGGCGGGCGGAGCCGCCCCATTGCGCGATGGCGAAGCGGTTCGACAGGTGGAGAGGTGGAGCCAGGGCAGAGAGAGACTGCGAGCGGGGAAACCCAAGCTCCGCCGCGCCGTCCAGAGCGAAAGCGGCGTGCCAGCGGGGGGGTTCTACTTCCTTCCTCTATCCCGCTGGCGCGCCGGTTTCGCACGGCGCGGCGGTTGTAACCTGGGCTACTTCGGCGCGGCCTGGGTCGAACCCGCGAGCATCTCTTTGAGGTTTGTGATTCCGGCCTCGCCGGTCGACATCAGGAGGCGAGCGGCCGACTCTCTGACGTCCTCCCGATGCGCTTCTGCAAGAGGCGCGATGTTGGCTGCGCTTAGAGCCATGATTGCGAGCATGTTGCCCAGCTCATACAGAACGATAAGCACGCCAGCCGGCTGAACGATATTTGCGAGGATTGGTCGATCGGCGTGCGTATACGCTTGAGGGACAAGCGTTGGCGTGGGGTGCGTGACCGACTCACAGAGGCGCCGATAATGGTCATCATCCATCGGCACCTTCCCGAGCACCTTGCGAATGCCCGTCCGAACAGGGCCAGGGCCGAAATACTCCTTTCGCTGCTTGCGGTCGGCGAGGATCCATCGATCGAAAGCGCCAGGAGCAACGACAAAGTACGTCAGAAGGTTTGTAATCTCACCGAGACTGCGGACCAGATTGAGAGCCTCATCGTAGAAGGCTGAACGCAGCAGTCGAATGGCGGCCCGCGCAAGGTTTGTACATCGCCCGACCAAGCGCTCGATCTCGTGTGAGCCTCCCGCGCAACCCCATGCACAGCTCGCCATGCGATCGAGCAGCGAAAGCAAAGTGCCGAGCTCCGCAAGCGTCTGCGGCGCGTTCGCCTCAAGCTTATGAACGAGTTGGTCGGTCGTCCGCTGACATTCGTCCTCGCGTTCCCAGACTCGCTGAAGAAAATGCACACCCACGGGATAGTCCATAGTCCTTACCGCCTCGATCCATTCCCGACGCGGCGAGCGGAGGGATCTGACCGCCGCGCCGCAAGGCGATGTAAGCCTATGCCTCGTGAATCCGATACGACACGGGGGATTCGAAAGCGCCGCCCGGGAGAGCCCGAGCGGCGCCCGAAGGGCCGACTATGCGGCCCGGGACGGCGCGCTCGCCTCAGCGGGCGGCGCGCTGACGCGGATGTGGAGC
>DATMMM010000105.1:0-3545 GCA_035569735.1 Allostellaceae bacterium
CGGTTCAACTTCACGCCGGAGGAGATCAAGGTCAAGAAAGGCATGCCCGTCGATCTCGCGCTCACCACCCTCGACCGGCTGCACGGCTTCGACGTGCCGGGGCTCGGCCTCAGGGCCGAGATCGTTCCGGGCGAGACGACGCATGTGAAATTCACGCCGGAGAAGGCCGGGCGGTTCCTCTTCCATTGCGACGTCTTCTGCGGCGAGGGGCACGAGGACATGGACGCCGCGATCATCGTCGAGGAGTAGTTCGTAGCCGAGAAAAGATCCGGCGCTCCGAGCGCCGGATCGCGCCCTGCCGGTGCCGCCGATCCCACGGCCGCGCCGGCGGGGGCGCCCCTCATTTCGATGGCGCAGCGGGCTTGCTTGAGTTTTGAGCCGCCGGCTCGCAAGATCGCGCGATATGGCGGAGGGGGACATGGCTCGCCCGGAGCCGATCGATTTCTGGTTCACGATGGGGAGCACGTACTCCTATCTGACGGTCATGCGGCTCCCAGAGGTCGAGGAGGCCGCGGGCGTTGCGTTTCGCTGGCGCCCGTTTCACCTGCTCACGATCCTGCAGGAGATGAAACATGTGCCGTTCGCGGACAAGCCCGCGAAGACCGCTTATATGTGGCGCGACATCGAGCGCAGGGCGGGGATGTATGGCATCCCGCTCAGCGTGCCGGCGCCTTATCCCCCAAAGCAGTCCGTGGTCGCCAATCGGGTCGCCATCCTGGGTCTCCAGGAGGGTTGGGGTGTCGCCTTCATTCGAGTGGCGTACAGCCGCTGGCTCCAGCTCGGTGAAGTGACCGGAAGCGAGCCCAACGTTTCGGAATCCCTGAAGGACGTCGGCCAGGACCCCGAGCGCGTGCTGGCGCTCGCGGGCGGCACGGAGGTGGGGGAGGCGCTCGAGGCCGAGACGAGCCGCGCCCGCGAGCTCGGGATTTTCGGCTCGCCGAGTTTCGCCATCGAGCGCGAGCTCTTCTGGGGCGACGACCGGCTCGACGATGCCATCAGCTGGTATCGGCATCGATCGGTCGAGCCGTCGCGGGGACAGCATGCCGGCCGCACCGCGGTCTGAGCGGATGGCGGCCGGGCGGGCAGGGCGCATCGCCTGCGATCTGCTGATCACCAACGGCTCCGTCGTCACGATGGACGGGGAGCGCCGGGTGCTGGCCTCGGGCGCCGTCGCGGTCACGGGACGGCGCATCGCCGCGGTCGGGCCGGAGCGGAGCATGCTCGAGGCCTACCGGGCGCGGCGCAAGATCGATGCCGGCGGCGGGCTCGTGCACCCCGGCCTGATCGATCCTCACGTGCACATCGTCCATGGCACCTGTCGCGGCATCTTCGGCGATCCGCTCGGCGAGGCGAAGCTCGCGGTCAATTTCGCCGACTGGAAGGCCGACGTGCGGCCGCGGGAGGAGCACGCGGCGGCGGTCTTCGCCGGCCTCGAGATGCTGCACAACGGGTTCACCTGCTATGTCGAGCCGGGCACGGTGTTCGATTGCGATGCCGTGGCCGAGGCGACGGAGCAGGTGGGCTTGCGTGGCCTGCTGGCCGGCACCTACCTCTGGGACCAGATCGAGATCATGAAGCACCTGGGCGCGCTCGAGAGCCGCACCCTCTATGCGCGCGCGCCCGCCAAGCTCGAGCGCTGCCTCGACGAGATCGGCAGCCAGCTCCGCCGCAACGCGGACCCCGACGCGCTGGTGCGGGGCTTCGTCATGCTCTACGGCACCGGCACGGCGTCGGACGAGCTCGAAAAGGCGGCCTTCGCGCTGGCGAAATCAGCCGGCGCGCCGTTCCATCAGCACGAGAGCTACTTGCCCGGCGCCTACCGCTTCGACAAGGAGCGCCTCGGCCGCTCGCGCGTCCTCCACCTGCGCGAGCTCGGCGTCCTCGACGCGAACGCGACGCTCATCCACATGAACGTTATCGAGGACGACGACGTGCCGGCGATCCTGGGCTCCGGCGTCAACCTGATCTGGTGCCCGTTCTCCTACCTGCACTTCGGTATCAGCGACCGCGTGCCCTGCCGCCTGCCGGAGATGCTGAGGCGTGGCGCCAACGTCGCGCTGGCGATCGACACCACCACGGACGCGAGCGTCGGCGGAACGGCCGCCGCCGCCTTCCTCGCCGCCGGCAATGCGCGCACGCCGGTAACAGCCGAGGACATTCTGGAAATGCAGACGGTGCGCGCCGCGCGCGTCGCCGGGCTCGAGCGCGAGATCGGCAGCCTCGAGCCCGGCAAGCGCGCCGACATCGTGATCCGCAGCCCGCTCGCGGTCGAGGCGCAGCCCGCGGTAAACCCGGTCCATCAGCTGGCGCTGCTGAACCGCGCCGGCGGCGTCGATACCGTGATCGTCGACGGCCAGATCGTGCTCCGAGACGGCCGCTCGACGCAGCTCGACGAGAGCGAGGCCTACGCCACGGTCCGGAAAACCGTGGAGCAGCGCATGCGCCGGCTCGGCCTCTCCCCCGCGCTGGCCTGGCTGGTCATTCGCTAAGGGAAAACCACTCCGCGATCCCCGCGAGCGCCTTGTCCTCGCCGATCCGGCCCAGGAGTTGCAGACCCAGAGGCATGCCCTCCGCCGTGCGCCACATTGGCACGGTGATCGCGGGCACGTGGAGTGCGGTCCAGAACCGGCTCATGACGGCGTCGCCGGTGCTCGCGAGCGGCGGCGCGATGCCGGTCGCGGCCGGCAGCAGGACCGCGTCGCAGCCGGCGGCGAGCGCCTCGAACTCTGCCTGGTAGGCCTGCCGGCGGCGGCGCGCGGCGGCATAGTGGGCGAGATCGACATCGAGATAAGGAGCCAACAAGGACCGCAGCTCCGGAACCAGATGCGAGCCGCCGGCTCCGAGAAGGATGCGCGCGGCTTCCCAATAGCAGAGCTCCTGCTGGAGCCCCCTGAAATCATCCAGCGGGAAGGGCAGGTCGATCGCGGTCACGGCCACGCCGGCCTCGCGGAGCGAGGCCATGAGCGCGTCGATCCGCTCGGGATAGCCGTCGCCCTGCGGGATCTCGGCCGGGAGGCGCATCCGCAGCAGGCGGCGCGGCGGGCGCGGTGCGACGATCTCGGCCTCTTTCGAGATCAGCGCGCTCACGAAGTACCAGGCGTCCCGCGGCGAGCGCGCGAAGACGCCGAGGTGATCGCAGGTGCTGGAGATCGCCTGCACGCCCTCGAGGTGCAGGAGCCCATAGCTCGGCTTGAAGCCGGTGACGCCGCAATAAGAGGCGGGGCGGATGGTCGAGCCGGCGGTCTGGGTCCCCAGCGCGAAGGAGACGAAGCCCGCGGCCACCGCCGCCGCCGAGCCGCTGGAGGAGCCGCCGGGCGTGCGCTCCGCGTCGTGCGGGTTGGTGGTCGGGCCCGGCAGCGGATAGGCGAACTCCGTGCACACGGTCTTGCCGAGGATGACGCCGCCGAGACGCTGCGCTTCCGCCACGCACCAGGCATCGGCGCGCGGCCCGATCACCGCGGGATTGCTGGAGCCGTAGCGGGTCGGAAAATCCGAGGTCTCGATGATGTCCTTGACGCCGATCAAGGCCTGGCTCAAGGGCCCCG
>DATMMM010000106.1:0-4725 GCA_035569735.1 Allostellaceae bacterium
CGCGGTGGATCTCGATCTCAGGGGAGCGGAAGCCGGCGCGGCGGAGCATGTCCTCGAGCTGCTGCCGGTCGTAGACCCGGAATCCGTGCTGCGTGATCGGCAGGCTCGCGGCGGCCTCGGGCGTGATCCCCGCCAGGACCAGGACGCCATCGCGGCCGAGCACGCGATGGAACTCGGCGAGCGCTCGCTCCGGGTTCGGCCAGAAGTAGATCGTATTGACGCTGACCGCGCGGTCGAAGGCGCCCGCGGGAAACGGCATCGCCTCGACGGAGGCGAGCTTGAGATCGACCCGCCGCGCCTCGACGAGCGCCCGATTGAAGGCGGCGGCCTCGGCGAGCATGGTCTCGGATATGTCGATCCCGGTGTAGGCGAGGTCGGGTTCTAGGGCCAGCAGCGGGGGGATGAGCTCGCCGTTGCCGAAGCCGACCTCGAGGACGCGGGCCCCCGGCTTGAGGTCGAGCCGCCGCCAGGCCGCGGCGCTGACGCCGGCGTTGTGCCGGCTCATATAGTCGCCGACGGCGCGGCCGATCTCGCCCTCGGGATTGCCGAGCTGCCGCGCGAGCACGGCCAGATCCAGTTTCGTCAGGTCCACCATCGAGGCCTCCTTGCCGAGAGTTGCCGGTGCGGGCCCGACTCTTCGCCCGCTCAGCACGCTCTACATTAACCTCTCCGCCACCGTCGAGGTCACAGAATGGGTCTTTCGTACTTGGCCATCCGGGCGTAGCGTTCGCGAGCAACATCTGGGAGGGGATTCGGATTTGGGCGGAATGGTCCTCCTTGACCTCGTCGGAGGCGTGGCGCTGCTGCTCTGGGGCCTGCACATGGTCCAGAGCGGGGTGATGCGCGCCTATGGGGCCGAGCTGCGCCGCTTCCTCAGCCAGGCGCTGCGCAACCGGTTCCGCGCCTTCGCCTTCGGGCTGGTGGTGACGGCTCTCCTGCAGAGCAGCACGGCGACCGCGCTGATGACGACCTCGTTCACCGCGGACGGCGTGGTGACGCTCGCCTGCGCGCTCGCGATCATGCTGGGCGCCAACGTCGGCACCACCCTCATCGTGCAGGTGCTGTCCTTCGACGTCTCGGCGGTGTCGCCGGTGCTGTTGCTGGCGGGCTTGATCGCCTTCAAGAACAGCACGCGCACGCGCGTGCGCGATCTCGGCCGGGTCTCGATCGGGCTCGGCCTCATGCTGCTGTCGCTGCACATCCTGCTGGGCACGCTGGCGCCGGCGGAGAATGCGCCGGGCGTGCGCGCGCTGCTGGCGGCGGCTACCAACGAGCCGATCCTGTGCGTGCTGGTGGGCACGGTCTTCGCCTGGGCCGCGCATTCGAGCGTGGCGGTGGTGGTGCTCACGATGTCGCTGGCCTATTCGAGCTTCGTGACGCCGGCGGCGGCGATCGCGCTGGTGCTCGGCGCCAATCTCGGCAGCGCGATCAATCCGGTGTTCGCGGCGGGCGGCTCGCGCGATCCGATGGCGCAGCGCTTGCCGCTCGGCAACCTGCTCAATCGCCTGGTCGGCTGCGCGCTGGTGCTGCCGTTCCTGCACCCGATCGCCGGGCTCATGGACGCGATCGACGTCAATCCCGCGCGCCAGGCCGCCGACTTCCACACCGCCTTCAACCTTGCGCTCGCGGCGCTCTTCATCCTGCCGCTCAACCGCCTGGCGGCACTGCTGATCCGGCTGATTCCGGAGCGGCGCAAGACCGCCGATCCCTCGACGCCGCTCTACCTCGATGCCTCCGCGCTGGCGACGCCGACGATCGCGCTCACCTGCGCCGCGCGCGAGGTCATGCACATGGGCGACATCGTCGAGGCGATGCTGCGCCAGACCATGACCGCGTTCCTGACCGACGACCGGCGGCTGGTGAGCGAGATCGAGCGCATGGACAACTCGGTCGATCGGCTGCACGAGGCGATCAAGCTCTACGTGACCGAGATCACCCGCGAGAGCCTCGACGGCCAGAACGGCCAGCGCGCCATGGAGATCATCGCCTTCTCGATCAACCTCGAGCATATCGGCGACATCATCGACAAGAACCTGATGGAGCTCGCCGGCAAGAAGATCAAGAACCGGCTCAAGTTCTCCGAGGAGGGTGCCGCCGACATCGGCGCCCTGCACCAGCGCGTGGTCGACAGCCTGAAGCTGGCGCTCGGCGTCTTCATGTCGGGCGAGGTCGCGATCGCCCGCCAGCTGCTGCGGGAGAAGGTGCAGATCCGCGAGGTCGAGCGCGCCGCCGCCGAGGCGCATTTCGCGCGCCTGCGCGAGGGCCGCCCCGAGAGCATCGAGACCAGCTCGCTGCACATCGACGTGCTCCGGGACTTGAAGCGCATCCACTCGCACATCTGCTCGGTGGCATATCCCGTGCTGGAAGCCGCGGGCGAGCTGCAGTCGTCCCGCCTCAAGGAGGCCGCGCGCCGCCGCCGCGCCCGCCCCGCCCAATCCTCCGAGCAGCCGCAGTAGCCAACCCGTCTCCGGGCGAACGGCCCGGGGCGCGGAGACCCGCCGGGCGCGCTCGGCCATCACGCCGGGATGACCCAATTTCGCCGCCGATCGGCTCCGCCGTCGGAAAATCGCCCATTGATGCGCCTCAATAAATTGGCTCTGCTAACCCAATTTCGAATTTGCGTTGCACGTCCTCCTCTCCCGGTCGGGTTCTCGGCACCCGGACGATCTCCGTCGGGCGCCAGTTCACCACAGGCGCGTTCAGCGGCGCTGAACAATCGGAAGCGGCGCCTCCTCTCTCTCGCTCGTCACCCCCGGGCTTGTCCCGGGGGTCCACATTTTCTTCTGTCGAGAAAGGAAGCATCGCGGATGGAGTGCGTGAGCGGCCCGCGCCCGCGCCGCGCTAGAGTCCGATCATGAGCGCCGATGACGCTCTGCCGACCGCGCTGAGTCCGGCGGGTCAGGCCGCGCCGTCCGGGCGAAACCTGCGCGGGGTCCTGCTGGTGATCCTGGCGGCGCTGCTGTGGAGCACCGGCGGCCTGATCGTCCGCTCCCTGGCGACCGACGCCTGGACCACCGTGTTCTGGCGGGGGCTTGCCGCCTGCGGCTTCCTGCTCGCCTTCATCGCGATCCGGGAGCGGCGGCGCGCCGTCGCGAGCTTCCTCAGAATCGGCCGGCCGGGCCTCGTGGTCACGGTCTGCAACGCCAGCGCCTCCACGTCGGTGGTGATCGCCTTCAACCTGACCTCGGTGGCGGACACGCTGGTGATCCTGAGCAGCGCGCCGCTGCTGACGGCGGCGCTCGGCCGGGTCGTGCTCGGCGAGCGGGTAGGGGCGGTGAGCGGCTTGGCGATGCTCGCCTCGGTCGCGGGCATCGGCCTCATGGTCTCGGACTCCGCCGCCAACGGATCGATCCTCGGCGACATGGTGGCCACGGTCGTCCCCATCGCGCAGGCGATCACGGGCGTGACACTCCGGCGCTACCCATCGGTGCAGATGGCGCCCGCGCTCTGCGCGGCGACGCTGCTCACCTCGATCGTCGCGGCGCCGTTCGCGAGCCCGCTCGCCGTGAGCGCCAAGGACATGGGGCTCCTCGCGTTCTTCGGCGCGGGTCAGCTCGGGCTGGGCCTCGCCTTGTTCTCGTTCGGCGCGCCGCTCATCCCGGTGGTGGAGGCCGCGCTCTTGAGCCTGCTCGAGCCGATCCTCGGGCCGTTCTGGGTGTGGCTCGCGCTCGGCGAGCGGCCGAGCCGAGGCGCGATCGTCGGAGGCCTCATCGTGCTCGCGGCGCTCGCCGCGCATCTGCGCGCTGTCGGACGCCGGCGATCGTGAGCCGCCGCCGGCTGGCGGCGCTGCCCCTCAGCCGACGCTCCCGGATACTGCTGCGAGTGAGTAGAGAGCGCGGGGCATGAGGCGTCGCGATGGTCACAACGGTCCCACACGATCAGTGTAAACAGCGGCGTCGGATGAGCGTCGAGAGCGAGCATCGACGCATTCGTGAGGTTTTCTCAGCACTGAATGGAACGCGCGTGGGATTTTCCCGCGCACCCGCGATCACCACTTGCCAGTGGCAATAGCGTCGCCACACAAAGAATGCTGGACGCGAGCGCCGCCGCCGCGTGAGCGCCAATGTACATCACGTGCGAGGGCCGTCTCACATCGATCACTCAAGCAAGCAGGAGATGACGATGACCCAATCTGTCCGCATCTTGCGCTCCGCGCCCGCCGCCGCGCCCGAGTGACTTTGGATACACGACACGCATGTCATGGCTGACCGACACGAAAGGCGTCCGCCCGAAACTGATTCACTCCCGACATTCGAATTGCGCGCAACAGTCCCATCAGCGTTCCAGAATCACCGCAGCGCTCAGCATCGGTCGGTGCCCATGTCAGATTCACTGAAGATTTGTCTACTCGAGTAATGGTGAGGTTGTCATGGGTGTCGCAAAGCGCGGGAAGTCTCTGCTTGGACCAGGCTTGGTGTTTGGCATCGGTATCGCCCTGTCGGCTTGTGCAGGGTCCGGGGCCGATTACGCGAACGGCTACGGCTACTACGGCTATCCCGATTACTATGACTACGGCTACCTGGACTCGTTCGGGTTTGTGGGCCGCGATCGGGACCATGAACGACGCCACGATCGCGACGACGGGCACGATCATGGGATGCACGACCATGACTACGGCAGGCACGATGGCCATGACTACGGCAGGCACGATGGCCATGGGGCAATAATTTCCCACGGTGCTGGCAGCGGGCCCGCCTTCGTCTCCCATGGGCCCAGCGGTCAGTC
>DATMMM010000107.1:0-5742 GCA_035569735.1 Allostellaceae bacterium
AATCGCATCTGCATCAAGCGCCGACTGCTGCGAGCGCAAAAAATCCGATACGAGCGCCACTACGTCGAATAATCCGTCAGATCCGATAGCTCTCTCTGTGCCCATGTTGCCCCTTTTTCTTAATTCATCCGGCGCAATATGATACAACTATTACGTGCGAGTCGAGTAAACAGTTGCGAGCGCACCACAGAGGCGGTGAGGCGGTGAGGGATTTTTTTAGGCGCGAAGCGCCCATTTTCTTCTTCTCACTGCCTCACCGTCTCTGTGGTGGAATTCGCATCCTCTTTTCCTCAGCGTCCTCCGCGCATCCTCAGCGTCCTCCGCGCTGAAGCTTTACTTTGTCCTACCGGTGCGGGGTGAGGCGGGTGACGTGGCCCATCTTGCGGCCCGGCAGCGCCTTCTCCTTGCCGTAGAGGTGCAGCTTGGCGTTGGGGTCGGCCAAGGCCTCGCGCCACTTCTCGACGTCGGAGCCGATCAGGTTCTTCATGACGGCATCGGAGTGCCGCTCGGGCGAGCCCAGCGGCAGGCCGCAGATCGCGCGCACCAGCTGCTCGAATTGGCTGGCGATGCCGGCGTCGAGCGTCCAGTGCCCCGAATTGTGCGGCCGGGGCGCCAGCTCGTTCACCAGCACCTGGTCGTCGGGCTTCACGAACATCTCCACGGCCACCAGCCCGACCACGTCCAGCCGCTCGGCGATGTGGCGCGCGATCGCCTCGGCGCGCATGGTGACCGCGGGGCTCACGCGCGCCGGCACGATGGTGGTGTCGAGGATGTGGTTCTGGTGCTGGTTCTCGGCGGGCGCGTAGGTCGCGAGCACGCCTGGGCCGCTGCGCGCCACGATGACCGAGAGCTCGCAGGCGAAATCGACGAAGCCCTCGAGGATGCCGACCGGCGCGCCCATCTCGGCCCAGCACGCCTCGATGTCGGGCTCACCGGCGATCTTGACCTGGCCCTTGCCGTCGTAGCCGTAGCGGACCGATTTGAGCACCGCCGGAAGGCCCAGATCGCGCACCGCGCGCGCGAGCGAGGCGGGGCCGGTGACTTCCCGGTATTCCGTGGTCGCGACCTCGTTCGAGCGCAGGAAATCCTTCTCGCGCAGCCGGTCTTGCGCGATGCCCAACACCCGGGGGCTCGGCCGCACGGGCTTGCACTCCGCCAGGAACTCCGCAGTTTCGAGCGGCACGTTCTCGAACTCGAAGGTGACGACATCGACCGCGCCGGCAAAGCGCTCCAGCGCCGCCCGGTCCTCGTAAGGCGCCGTGGTCGACAAAGCGGTGACCTGCTTGGCGGGAGCGTCGGCATCGGGGCAATAGACGTGGCTCTTGTAGCCGAGCGCCGCCGCGGCGAGCGCGGTCATGCGGCCGAGCTGGCCGCCGCCGAGGATGCCGATGATGGATCCGGGCGGAATCATCCCGGGGGCACCACCGCGTCGCTCGGCCGCTCCGCCACCGCGGCGGTCTGCTCGGCCCGGTAGCGGTCGAGCGCCGCCGCCACCTTGCTGTCGCTGTTGGCGAGGATCGCGGCGGCGAGCAGCGCCGCGTTGATGGCGCCGGGCTTGCCGATCGCGAGCGTGCCCACGGGGACGCCGCCGGGCATCTGGACGATCGAGAGCAGGCTGTCCATGCCCTTCAAGGTCTCGGTCTCGATCGGCACGCCCAGGACGGGAAGCGAGGTCATCGAGGCCGCCATGCCCGGCAGATGCGCCGCCCCGCCCGCGCCCGCGATGATCACCTTGAGGCCGCGCCCGCGCGCCTCGCGCGCATAGGCGTAGAGCCGCTCGGGCGTGCGATGGGCCGAGACGATCCGCGTCTCATGGGGGATTTGCAGGCGCTCCAAGGTCTGGGCAGCGTGGCGCAGGGTCGACCAGTCGGACTGGCTTCCCATGATGATGCCGACCGTCGGCCGTTCTCCCGCCATGCGCGCTAAGCCTCGATAGAGCCTTGGGGAATGCGCGCATTATTGGGGATGCGGGTCTCTAGGGCAAGCAAGCCATCGCCGATTTCTTAGCCAGTTGTTAACGCAAACCGGTGTCTCCTCCAGGAGCAGGGCGCCAGGGGTGGCGCCCTTTTTCAGAGCAGCGCCCCGGCCAGATGGAAATCCGCGACAGCAAGCCGGCCTCCCGCACGTCCGCCCTCCGCCGGACGGAGGCGTCCAGTGGGGCGCCGACCGCGTCCTCAGGCGCCGGCGCCGCGCGGGCGCTCGATCCGGTCCTGCTCTCGGGCGTGCCCGAGGCGGAACTCACGCCCCGGGTGCGCCAGGCGATGATGGCGCTGCTCGCCGAGATCGACCAGCTCAGGCGCGACCTGACGGATGCCCGCGGCCGCATCGATTTCCTGGAACGGCTTGCGGACGAGGATCCGCTGATCCCGGTCGCCAACCGCCGCGCCTTCCTGCGCGAGGTCACGCGGATGATCGGCTTCGGCCAGCGCTACGGCACGCCCGCCAGCATCGTCTATATCGACGTCGATCATCTGAAAGCCATCAACGACGCCTACGGTCACGCCGCCGGCGACGCGGCGCTTCTGCAGGTCGCCCGCACGCTCGTCGAGCAGGTCCGCAACACCGATGTGGTGGCGCGCCTGGGCGGCGACGAGTTCGGCGTGCTCCTGGTGCAGGCCGACCGCCCGCTCGCGGAGGCGAAGGCGGCGCAGCTCGCGGAGGCGGTGCGGCAGCGCCCGTTCTCCTGGCAGGGGCGCACCCTGGCTCTGGAGATCGCCTACGGCGTCCACTGCTTCGCCGGCAACGACAACGCCGGCGACGCGCTCGAAGCCGCGGACCAGGCCATGTACACCCGCAAGCGCGAGCGCACGCCGGCCGGTCCCGGCACCACCTAATCTCTCAGCTCTGCTTCAGCTCGATCCGCGCCAGGAAGGTCCGCAGCCGCTCGTGAGTCCGCGCCTGCGGCCCGAAGACCTCGTGGGGCGGGCCTTCGAGGGCGACGCGGCCGGCGTCCATGAAGACGACCCGGGAGGAGACGTCGCGCGCGAAGGACATCTCGTGGGTGACCAGGATCATCGTCATCCCGTCCTTCGCGAGCTCGCGCACCACCGTCAGCACCTCGCCCACGAGCTCGGGGTCGAGCGCCGAGGTGATCTCGTCCAGCAGCAGCACCTTGGGGTTCATGGCGACCGCGCGCGCGATGCCCACGCGCTGCTGCTGGCCGCCGGAGAGCTCGATCGGCAGGCTCTCGAGCTTGTCGCCCAATCCCACCCGGACCAGCCACTGGTCCGCGAGCTCCCTGGCCGCCGCCCGGTTCATGCCGCGCACCTTGCGCAAGCCCAGCACCACGTTGTCGCGCGCGGTCAGGTGCGGAAACAAATTGAAGAGCTGGAACACCATGCCGATGTCGGCGCGGATGCGGGCGAGCTCGCGCTCGCCGCGCGGGCGGCGGCGGCCGTTCGCCTCGCTGTAGCCGACCTCGACGCCATCGACTTGGATCGAGCCGCCGTCATAGGTTTCCAGCAGATTGACGCAGCGCAGCAGCGTGGTCTTGCCGCTGCCGCTGGCGCCGATCACCGAGACCACCTGGCCCTTCATCACGTCGAGATCGACGCCCTTCAGCACCTGGTTGCTGCCGAAGGATTTCGTGAGTCCGCGCACCCGCACGAGCGGGGCGGCGTCATTCCCGGACATAAGAGAACCGTGCTTCCAGCCGGCGGCTGATCTGCGAGAGTGTGTAGTTGATCGCGAAATACATGAGCGCCCCCAGCACATACATCGGCATCGGCTTGAAGGTGCGGCCGATCACCTGCTGGATCGACAGCATCAGGTCGACGATGCCGACCAGCGCCAGGAGCGAGCTGCCCTTGACCGTATCGACCACGGTGTTGATCCAGGGCGGCAGGAAACGGCGCAGCGCCTGCGGGAAGATCACATAGAGCATGCGCTGTCCGAAGGTGAGGCCGATCGATTTGCCGGCCTCGTTCTGCCCGGGGTGGATCGACTGGAGCGCCCCGCGCGCGACCTCGGAGACATGCGCGGTCTCGAAGAGCGCGAGTGCCGCGATGGCGGACCAGAAATTGCTGACCTTCCAGCCCGTCAGCGGCAGCATGTAGAAGATCGAGAAGATCAGCACCAGCAGCGGCAGGCCGCGCACGAAATCGCTGAACAACCGGATCGGCCAGGCGACCCAGCGCGAGCCGTAGCTCAAGCCCACGCCCAGGATGACACCCGCCACCAGCGCCAGCGCCACCACGATGCCGGAGGCCTCCAGCGTCACCAGCAGCCCCTGCCACAGGAACGGCAGGCCCTTGAGCATGACGTCGATCATCGGCGGCGAATGGCGAAACGGCGTTCCAGCAGCCTGAGGCCGAGCAGCAGCAGGTAGCCGGTCACGAGGTACATCGGCGCCACCACCGCATAGACCTCCACGATGCGGAAGGTGTTCGTATAGATCCAGTTGGCGCCGTAGGTGAGCTCCGGCACCTCCAGCACGGTCGCGAGCGACGTGTCCTTGAAGAGCGAGATGAAGGCGTTGCCGAGCGAGGGCAGCACGATGCGGATCATGGTGGGCAGCCGCACGTGCAGCACCAGCTGCGCCGGGGTCAAGCCGATCGCGCGGCCGGCGTCGATCAGGCCTTTGGGAATGGCATCGAGCCCCGCGCGGAACACCTCCACCAGATAGGCGCCCGCATAGACCGCGAGCGTCATCACGAAGCTGGTGGTGGCGTCATAGGCGAAGCCGCCGACGCTGGGGATGCCGTAGAAGACGAGGTAGACCAGCAGCAGCAGCGGCACGTTGCGGATGAACTCGACATAAGCCGCGACCAGCGTGCGCACGGGCCGCCCGGCGCCGTGCGAGAGCACGGCGAGGCCGAGCCCGATCACGATGCCGATGGCGATCCCGACCGCCGCCAATTCGAGGCTCAGCACGAGGCCCCAGGCGAGCCGGTCGAAATTCTTCCAGACCAGGTTGAAGTTGAGATGGTATGGCAAGGCGCGCCTATCCTAGAGCGCGTCCCGGCTGGACGGAATCAGCGCGTCCTTCGACTCACGTCCCTCCGGGCCGTGGCTCAGGATGAGGATGTTTCTTTCTGCCACAATGAATCCCCCTCATCCTGAGCCGCCGCGCTTGGGCGGCGAGTCGAAGGACGCACGACGCCGATGCAAGAGCGATCAGATCGGCGGGAAGCCGGGCTTCTGCACCGGCGGCTTCTCGCCGAAGAACTCCTCGAAGGCGCCGGTGTAGATCTCCGGCTGATGCCCGTGCATGGCGACGTCGAAGCAGGTGTTGATCCAGTGCAGCCAGTCGGGATCGCCCTGCCGCACCGCGGCGCTATAGAGCTGCGCCTCGTAGGCATAGCCGGGGTCGGCGTAGTCGCCGGGATTGCGCTTGGCGAGCCACTTCACGGTGGAGGCGTCCACCACGCCTACGTCGGCCCGCCCCGAGGTCACCGCCTGCATCGCGTTCGCCTGGCTGTCGAGCTGCATCACCTGCGCCTCGGGGAGCGCGTTGTGCACGAGGATGTCGGCGTCGACATTCTGCAGCACCGAGGCCCGCACCGCCTTGCCGGCAGCCTTCAGCTCCGCGTAGGTCTTGTACTTCGATTTCGGCGAGGTCAGCAGCGCCGCCCCCTCCACGTAATAGGGCCGCGAGAACGCCACCAGCTGCGCACGGGCGGGCGAGACCGTCATGAACTGGATCACCACATCCACCTTGCCGCTGGTGATGTTGGGGATGCGCGCGTTCGCCTCCTGGCGGACGTATTCGACTTTCTTCTCGTCGTCGAACAGGCCTTTGGC
>DATMMM010000108.1:0-2695 GCA_035569735.1 Allostellaceae bacterium
ACGGCTCCTTCATCCACGCCGTGCCGCGGAAAGCATTGAAGGCCGGCGAGTTCGCCCAGATATCAGCGAGCGCATGCTCGCGCACGTTCCAGAATTCAAGGCCGGGAATCGACTCGGCCGCATGGCAGGGCAGCACCTTGCCCGCCGGCGTCACGTTGAGCGAGCGCCGACCCCAGCCGCCGACGCAGGGCTTGGGATAGCGGGCATAGTAGTCGGGCACCACCGCGTCGATGACGATGCGGCCGTGGTGGCGCGCGCGCAAGTCCTCCACCACCGCGGCGGCACGCTCGACCTGTTCGCGGCTCGGCATCAGTGCGGCACGGTTCTCGATCGCCCAGCCGTAGTATTGCACGTGCGCGATCTCGACCCGGCCCGCGCCGAGCGCGAGCGCGAGATCGACCATGTCGCCGATCCTGTCGATGTTGGCGCGGTGCATCACCGCGTTCACGGTGAGCGGCAGCTTGTGCCGAACGACTTCGGCCGCCAGCGCGCGCTTTCTGGCAAACGCCCCGTCGTAGCCGGCGATGTGGTCGGCGGACGCAGCGTCGCTGTCTTGGATGGAGATCTGCACATGGTCGAGCCCGGCCTCGGCGAGCGCGCCGAGGGTCTTGTCCGTGATGCCGACCGCGGAGGTGATGAGATTGGTGTAGAGGCCGGCGGCATGGGCGCCGGCCGTGATATCGACGAGGTCGCGGCGCGCGCCGGGCTCGCCGCCCGACAAATGCACCTGCAGGACACCAAGCCCCGCCGCCTCGCGGAAGACGCGCACCCAGGTCGCGGTGTCGAGCTCATTCCCTCTTGCATCGAGCGCGAGCGGGTTGGAGCAATAGGGGCAGCCGAGCGGACAGCGGTGGGTCAGCTCGGCGAGCAGGCCGAGCGGCTTGTGCACCATTGCTGAACTCGACAACGCCACGTGGCGGTTGATCCAATGCTCTGGCCAGGCATGCCGTTGGGAGTCGGGTCTTGCGACCTGCGGCGTTTCATCGCGCGGAACCCGGACCAGGCCGAGTTCCATTCGCCGTCCACGCCTGTGCGACCTGCCAAGGACGTGGGACTAGCCCGGACCAGCGCGGTTATGACGATCCTTCATCACAATTCCAAGAGTTTTTTGTCCGCCAAACCGCGCAACAACATGCTGACGTCCGCGAGGATTTTCTCGCGCGGCGCCGTATAGGCTTTGGCGAGGTCGTCGACGAGTTCGCCGAAAGTGATCTCGCCGGTGCAGCGCTTGATGATTTCGGCGGCGATCGCGTCGGCCTTGAAGACCCGCTCGGGCGCAAGCAGCACCCAGCCGCCCTGCGCCTCGTTGTGGACGAGCCGAACGCCGCGCGGCAGCCGCGGGCGCGCGTCGGAGGGAATGGCGCTGCTCGGATCGCTCAGCCGCTCCTCCTCCCGTCCTCCGGCACGAAGGCGCCGGGCGGAATATGCTTCGGCGCCACGTAGGCATGGTAGAGCGCATCGAGCATGGCCCATAGCACGTCGCATTTGAATTCAAGCGCTTTGAGCACGGCCTGCTGGGCGTCCGGCGTCTTGGCGTTGCGCGTGACGTAATCGAGCGCGAAATCGGAATCCCGCTGGGCGAGCGGCGGACGCTTGGCGAAATAAGCAAGCGTGTCGGCGCTGACGAAGTCGTAGCCCTTGAGCATGCCCTCGAGCCGCTCGCTGATGATTTGCGGCGAGAACAATTCGGTGAGCGAGGATGCGACCGCCTCGAGCAGGGTCTTGTCGCGGACGAAGTGCACATAGGCTTCGACCGCAAACCGCGTCGCCGGCAGCAAGCCCGCGAGCGAGACGACGTAGTCGCGGTCGAGCCCGACCCCGTCGGTCAACTTGAGCCAGCGCGCGATGCCGCCGTCGCCTTCGCTCTCGCCGTCGTGGTCGACGAGGCGGCGGCGCCATTCCCGCCGCAGCGCGGGGTCCTCGCAGCGCGCGATCAGGCTTGCGTCCTTCACCGGGATCATCGCCTGGTAGTAGTAGCGGTTGAGCGCCCAGGCTTGGACTTGGCCCTTGCTGCACTTGCCGCCGTGCAACAGCGCGTGGAACGGGTGCAGGCGATGATAGCGCTGCGCGCCGATGACGCGCAGTTCCGCCTCGAGTTCCTGCGGCGTCAGCGGCTTCACAGCACGATCTCCATTCCGTCCTCGGCGACCTCCCAGCCCTTGCGCTCAACCTCAACGCGCTCCGGCGAACCTTCAATCAGGATCGGATTCGTATTGTTGACGTGCACGTAGACGCGTCGCCCGGCAACGCCCTCGAGTACGGCAAGGGAACCATCCTGCCCGTCAATGGGCATATGCCCCATGCGGCGGCCAGTCTTGGCGCCGGTTCCGCTCGCGATCATCTCGTCGTCGCGAAAGAGCGTGCCGTCGAAAAACACGACGTCAGCGCGCTTGATCCGTTCCATCATGGCGGCGGTCACTGCGGCGGCGCCCGGAATATAGACGAGGCGCGCGCTCCCGGCCGAAATCTCGACGCCGACATTTGCCGCCGTCTCGCTCGCGGTCTCCGGATTCTCGCCTTCGAGATAGAGCGGCAGCTTGCCCGGTACCATGAACACGCGCGCCTCGACCTCGCCGGGAAGCATGAGCGGGACGCCGGGAATGGCTGCCATGCGCCTGACCACGTCGGCTGCCAGCACGCCGAACATGGCGTTATCGGCGAGTGCGGCGAGGGTGGCCGGGGTGGCGCACACCAT
>DATMMM010000109.1:0-9962 GCA_035569735.1 Allostellaceae bacterium
TCGGAGGCGCCCTCGCACGGCAAGCCGGTGCTGCTCTACGACCTCCGCTGTCCCGGCGCCCAGGCCTATGTGCACCTCGCGGGCGAGGTGCTGCGGCGCGAGCATCGGCTCACCACATGATCGAGGACGCAAGACGCCGCAGTCTCGGCCGCGGGCTCTCGGCGCTGCTCGGCGAGGAGGACGCCGCGCCCGAAGCGGCCCCGCGCACGATGCGCATCGACCAGCTGCGCCCCGGCCGCTATCAGCCGCGCCACCAGTTCGACACCGCGGGGATCGAGGCGCTCGCGCAATCGATCCGCGAGAAGGGCGTGCTGCAGCCTTTGCTGGTGCGCCGGCATCCCGGTCTCGCCGACGCCTTCGAGATCGTCGCGGGCGAGCGGCGCTGGCGCGCGGCGCAGCTGGCGCAGCTGCACGAAGTTCCCGTGCTGCTCCGCGAGATCGACGACCGCGAGGCGCTGGAAATCGCGCTGGTCGAGAACTTGCAGCGCCAGGATCTCTCGGCGCTGGAGGAGGCGCAGGCCTATCAGCGCCTGCTCGACGAATTCAGCCACACGCAGGAGGCGGTGGCGCAAGCCGTCGGCAAGAGCCGCAGCCACGTCGCCAACACGCTGCGCCTGCTGGACCTGCCGGTGGCGGTGAAGCAATTGCTGGACGATGGCAAGCTCACCGCGGGTCACGCCCGCGCGCTGCTCGGCGCCGGCGATCCCCTGAGCCTCGCCGCGGAAGTCGTGCGTCGCGGCCTCAATGTGCGCCAGGTCGAGCGGCTCGCGAAGCGCTCCAAGGCGAAGCCGAGCCAGAAGCCCGGGCGCGAGAAGGACGCCGATACGCGCTCCGTCGAGCACGAGCTGACGCTCGCTCTCGGCATGACCGTTCGGATCGATCCCGCGCACAACGGCCGCGCCGGCACGGTCAGCATTGCCTACCAGAGCCTCGATCAGCTTGGCGAGCTCATCGTTCGTCTAAGGCAATCGCCGGCGAAGTATTGAGCCCGAGGCTCGGGCGGGCCCGCCGGTGATCGCCGCCTGGGTTCCGGCCGCGCTACCGCCGCTTCGGCTGCGCGCCGCGGGCGAGGCGGAGGAGGGCGTCACTGCAGATCGTGCGGTCGGGAAAGCCCGTGCGCTTGCACTGCTGCTCGGCCTCGAGCAGGACGGCAAGCGCCGCCGCGGCCTTGCGCGGCGACCACTGCCGGAGCGCGCCCAGGAAGCGCGGCTGATGCTTGAAGAAAATCGGCGGGCGCAGCGATTGCAGCGCCGCGTCGGCCGACATGCCGGCCGCGATCCTCGAGCCCGCGAGGTGCAGCTTCTCGAAATACCGCATCGCGGCCTTGAGGATGCCGACCGCGCTTTCGCCTTCCTGGAAGGCGCGCTGCAGCGCCCGCTCCAGTGCCGCCGCATCGCCGTCGGCGGCGGCGAGCAACGCGTCATCGACGCTGAGCGCCGCGCTGTCGCCGACGCAGGCGATCGCGTCCTCGAGGCCGATGCGGCCGCCGTCACCGGCATAGAGCGCGAGCTTCTCGAGCTCGGCGCGGCTCAGCCCGCGATCTCCGCCGAGCCGCGACACCAGATAGTCCCGCGCGTCGCCGGCGGCCGCGATCTTGTGACTCGCCAGCACCGAGGTTACGAGCTCGCCGAGCTCGGCCGGGCCGTCGGCATAGCAGGGCAATGCCACCGCGTTCTTGGCGCTCTCGAAGACGCGGCGGAGCGCAGAGCGGCCCGCGAGCTCGCCCGCCTCGACGATCGCGACGCTGTCGCCCGCCGGCGGCGCATCCAGCAGGCTTCCGAACAAGCCGCCGAGCGCGTCGCCGGCATCCTTCACGCGCACCAGGCGTCGGCCGCCGGTGAAGCTCAGCGCCGCCATCTCGTCGTTGAGTCGCGCGGGATCGGAGGCCAGGGCCGATCCGGGCAAGGTCATCACGCGGAACGGATCATCGAGATCGGGCGCCACCGATTTGGCGAGGCTCTCGGCGCGCTCGCGCACCAGCCCGCTATCGGGGCCATAGACCAGAAAGGCGCGCAGCCTGGGATCCGGCTTGGCGATATATCCGGCGACGAAGCCCTGGATCCGGGCGCCCGTAAGCTTCACGACGAAGCGGGTGCGGAGCGGTGCTTGCTTACGTAGAGCTGGAGCCGTGTCAAAATGTCGTCGCCGACCTCCTGCACGGTGCGCTCCTGCGCGTTTTGGGAGGCCACCACCGTGGCGTAGTTGTCGGTGAGCACGTCGTATGAGCTGACGGAGTGGGTCGTGCCCTGCAACACCGTCTTGTTCGCCTTCGCGTCCCTGAGGACGAACTTCGCGGTCATGGTGACCTCGCTGCGAGATGCGGTTCCGTCGGCCCTGAGGCCGATATCCTGGCGTGTCGATGCAAGCTGGACATCGAGGGTATAACGCATGTCCACATGCGCACCCGTGGGATTGAGCGCATCGCGCAGCGCGATCGCCAGTACCTGCCCCTGGCGATCGGCAACGGTATTGACCTTGATGGAGGCGAGATCCGCGTCGAACCCGCTCTCGTTGCGGGGGGCATAAAGCGGGTGAAACCCGCATCCCGCGAGCAACAGCGCCATGCCGAGCAGCGTCCCGCACTTACACCACCACATTGACGATCCTGTTGGGCACGATGATGACCTTGCGCGGCGCGCGACCATCGAGGTGGCGCATCACGGCCGGGAGCGCCAGCGCCGCGCTCTCCGCGGCGGCTTGCTCGGTGTCCCACGGCAGCTCCAGCGTGCCGCGCAGCTTGCCGTTGATTTGTACCGCGATGGTGACGCGGTCCTCCGCCACCAGCGCGGGATCCGGCTTGGGCCAGGGCTGATCGACGAGCAGCGAGTCGTGGCCGAGCTCGGCCCAGAGCTCTTCGGCGAGGTGGGGCATCATGGGTGCCACGAGCCGGGCCGCTGTCTCCAGGCCAAAGCGCAACACGGCGGCCTCGCCCACGCCCTTGCCGTCGATGGCCTCGAGTGCATTGGTGAGCTCGTGAATCCGCGCGACCGCCCGGTTGAAGCGGAACTTGTCCAGATCGTCCGTGACCGTGGCGATCGTGCGGTGCGCGGTGCGCAGAGCGGCTTCCGCCGCTGGCGTGAGCTGGTTGGGAAACCCGGTACCCAGCGGCGGCAGCGGTACCGCGGGCTCGGTCGCGAGCCGCCAGAGCCGGTTCACGTAACGCCACACGCCCTTGATGCCGGCATCGGTCCATTCGAGGTCGCGCTCGGGCGGACTGTCCGACATCAGGAAGAGGCGCGCGGTATCGGCGCCATATTCCGAGATCACGGACTCGAGGCCGACCACGTTCTTGCGCGACTTGCTCATCTTCTCGAGCCGCCCGACCTGGACCGGCCGGCCCTTGGCATCGACGAGCGCGCCGTCCTCCTTCTCGGTCACTTCATCCGGGAAGAGCCACTCGCCATCGAGATCCCGATATGTGGCATGGCAGACCATGCCCTGGGTGAAGAGCCCCGCGAACGGCTCCTTGAGGTCGAGATAACCGCACTCCGTGAGCGCGCGGGTGAAGAAGCGGGAGTAGAGCAGATGGAGCACGGCATGCTCGATGCCGCCGATGTACTGATCGACCGGCATCCAGTAGTCGACGTCCCTGCGCTCGAACGCCGTCTCCGCGCGCGGCGAGCAGAAGCGCAGAAAATACCATGAGGATTCGAAGAACGTGTCGAAGGTGTCGGTCTCGCGCCGGGCGGGCTTGCCACACTTCGGGCAGGGGACGTGCTTCCAGGTCGGATGATGATCGAGCGGATTGCCCGGCCGGTCGAAGCTCACGTCATCCGGCAGCAGCACGGGAAGATCGCGCTCCGGCACCGGCACGATCCCGCAGGCTCCGCAATGCACGACCGGAATTGGGCAGCCCCAATAACGCTGGCGCGATACGCCCCAGTCGCGCAGCCGATAGGTGATGCTGGACTTGCCGGCGCCGAGCCGTTCCAGGCGGTCGATCACCGCGCGCTTGGCGTCGGCGACGTCGAGGTCGTTCAGGAAATCGGAATTGATCAGGGTGCCGTCCCCGACATAGGCCGTGTCGCCGATGGCGAAGCTCGCGGGATCGGCGCCGGGCGGCAGCACCACCGGCTTTACCGGCAGGCCATATTTGCGGGCGAAATCGAGGTCGCGCTGATCGTGGGCGGGGCAGCCGAAGATAGCGCCGGTGCCGTATTCCATGAGGACGAAATTGGCGATGTAGACCGGCAGCTCCCAGTCTCCGACCAGCGGGTGCGGGGCCTTGACCCCGGTGTCGTAGCCGCGCTTTTCCGCGGTCTCCAGCACCGCCTCGCTGGTGCCCATGCGGTTGCATTCCGCGATGAACTCCTGGAGCCGCGGGTCCTTGGCCGCGAGCTCGAGCGCCAGCGGATGGTTCGGCGAGATCGCCATGAACGAGGCGCCGTAGAGCGTGTCCGGCCGGGTCGTGAAGATCTCCAGCGCCTCGGCCCGGCCTTTTAGCTTGAAGAGCACGCGCGCGCCCTCCGAGCGACCGATCCAGTTCTCCTGCATCAGCCGCACCCGCTCGGGCCAGCGGTCCAGGGTCTTCAGGCTTTCCAGGAGGTCATCGGAATAGGCGGTGATGCGCAGGAACCATTGCGAGAGCAGGCGCTTTTCCACCAGCGCGCCCGAGCGCCAGCCACGGCCGTCGATCACCTGCTCGTTGGCGAGCACGGTGTTCTCCTCCGGGTCCCAATTGACCCAGGACTCCCTGCGGTAGGCGAGGTCCGCCTTCAGGAAATCCAGGAACATCTTCTGCTCGTGCTTGTAGTAGCCGGGATGGCAGGTCGCGATCTCGCGCCGCCAGTCGTAGCTCACGCCCATGCGCTCGAGCTGCGCGCGCATGGTCGAGATGTTCTCGTAGGTCCAAGTCTTCGGATGCACCTTGCCCGCGATGGCGGCGTTCTCCGCCGGCAGGCCGAAGGCGTCCCAACCCATGGGATGCAGCACGTTGTAGCCCTGGGCGCGCTTGTAGCGCGCGACCACGTCGCCCATTGTGTAATTGCGAACGTGGCCGACGTGGAGCTTCCCCGAGGGATAGGGAAACATCTCCAGCACGTAGTATTTACGCTTGGCGGGATCGGTCTCGACCTCGAAGGCGCGGCGCTCGCGCCAAACCCTCTGCCACTTCTCTTCGGTTTCTTGAGCGTTATAGCGCGCCATCGCGCGGTCTCGTGCTCCCGGTATCCAGGTGCGGAATTGGTGGCGGTCCTATTGTTGGTTGGCGACCGCGCTCAACCGGATCTGACGCGCGCGGGTCAGGATCGCGTTCTCCAGATCGGTGGCGGTGTTGGCGTCGACCGGCGCCTCGCTCCACTGTCCCCCGACATCCTTCTTCTGGTGGAACACGCTGGCCCGCACGCCGTCGGCGCGCAGATCGCGGCCGAGGATGAACACATTCACCTTGAAGCGTTCGTCCGGCGTCTCCGGCGGGCTGAACCAGTCCGTGATGATGACGCCGCCGAAGGGATCGGCCGAGGCGAGCGGCATGAAGCTCACGGTGTCGAGGGAGGCGCGCCAGAGGAAGCTGTTGACGCCGACGCCCGCGGCGCCACCGCTGTTCTGCCCGCCTCCGAGGCCGCCGAACAGCGCCGACATGAGCGTCAGCGTCGAGGGATCACTGTCGGTCTGGATTCTTGGGTTGAAGTCCTTCGGATCCATCTTGCCGGGATCCGTGCCATAGGGATTGCTGGTGGTCTGGACGGTCTTGGTGTCGCCGCTATCCGATTTGCTGCCGCCGAACATCCCGCAGCCCGCAACCGACAGCGTCGCGAGCACGACGCACGCCACGATACGAAACGACATTGGCCCTGCTCCTAGAAACTCCCCGGGAATGAACCCTCCGAACGGCCGCATCCTACACTGGAGTGGCTGGAATTTCCGCTAGTTCTTCAGGCTGTGGGCCCTGGGCGGCCAAGCGGGCTTGACGCTCTCGGAGGCAGCCGCCAAGGTCTCGTCATGAGCGGGCAAACCCTTGATCTGGCATCGGGTCTGGCCGAGCGCCTCGCCGCCGTGAAGGACCGTATCGCTGCCGCCGCGGGCGCCGTCGCGCGGAATGCCGCGGAAGTCACCCTGGTTGCGGTCAGCAAGACCCACGACGCCGGCGCCATCTCCGCCGCGATCGCGGCGGGGCAGCGCGTCTTCGGCGAGAACCGCGTGCAGGAGGCGCAGGCGAAATATCCCGCGCTCAGAGCCGCGCATCCGGACTTGGTGCTGCACCTGATCGGCCCGCTGCAGACCAACAAGGTGAAGGAGGCGGTGGCGCTGTTCGATGTCATCGAGACGGTGGACCGTCCGAAGCTGGCCGAGGCGCTCGCCCGCGAGATGGAGCGCACGGGCCGCCGTCTCCGCTGTCTCGTCCAGGTGAACACCGGCGAGGAACCGCAAAAGGCGGGCGTGTTGCCGGTCGTCGCAGACGCCTTCATTGCCGAATGCCGCGAGCGTTGGCGGTTGCCCATCGTCGGCCTGATGTGCATTCCGCCGCTCGATCAGGAGCCCTCGCCGCATTTCGCGCTGCTGCGCGAGATCGCGCGGCGCCACCAGCTGCCCGAGCTCAGCATGGGCATGAGCGCCGACTACGAGATCGCGATCCGCCTCGGCGCCACCCACGTGAGGGTGGGCACTGCGATCTTCGGCGAGCGTCCTCGGCGCTAGTCCCGCACCACGACTCGCGAGGTCGCGTCGGCCTCCTCGAGCACGTTCAGCAGATCCTCCAGTGCGAGTGCGATGCAGCCTTCGGTGCCGAGATAGTTGGGCCGGGCCACGTGCAGGAAGAGGGCGCTGCCGAGGCCGGGCACCACGGGATCGTCGTTGTAGCCGAGCGGCGCCAGCAGATCGTAGACGTGGTCCTCGCGCCAGAGCCGCTCGGCGCTTGCGGGATAGGGCAGCCGCACCCGCCGGTTATAGCGGGAATCTTCGGCCGCATCGCACCAGCCGTCCTCGGGCTTGAGCGCGCGGAACGGCAGTCGCGTGCGCGGGATGCCGACCCGGTCGGGCCGATAGAGCACCTCGCGCAGCAGGAACTCGCCCTGGGGCGTGGCGTGATCGCCCTCGCGCTTGCGGCGCGCGATCCCCGCGCGCCCCAACGCCGCGCGGAACACCTGAGCGCCCCAGGCCGCGCAGCCGTCGCCGTCCACCACCAAGTCCATCGCTGCCGGTATAGCGCGGAGCGAGGCCCGAACGCTACGGGCTCACGTCGAGCTGGGCCCCGCGGGGGTCTTGAAGCGCGGTATTTTGCTTGTGGAGCGCGGCGTATTTGTCGAGCGCATCGAGCATCTGCTGGGAGACGTCGATGGGCCCGCCGGCGGCGGGCGCCACGGCGGGTAGCGGGCTCGCTGACGGGATCGCAAGCGTCGCGGGGCGCCGCGCCATGAGTGCGACGGAGCCAGGCGGCAGCTGCAGCGGCACCGGCCGCGAGTTCATCACACGGCCGGTTGGCGCCGGCGGCAGGGAGTTCCCCAGGAGCCGGTGCTGCCGCTCGGAGGCCTGAGCCAGGAAGGCACTGCTGGCGTCCTTCGCGGCCGTCGTCGCGCTCGCGGCAGTCGGCGCCGCGACGCTCATGCCGACCCCGCGGGCGAGGGGCATCGGCGGGTGATCCGGCTGCACCGGCGCGGCGGCGGCTGCCGGAGTTGGGACGGCCGGCGAGGATGCGTCAGCGGGCGTGGTGTTCCGGGCCGGGGCGGCAGGGCCGGCGGTTACCGGGGTCGTGGCCGGAGCCGCAGTCTCGGGCGCGGCAGTGACGGAGGGCGGCGGTGCCAGTGCCGCCGTCTCGACCGGCGCATGGGTCAGCGCGGCCGCCTGCTCCGTGCTGAGCTCGAGCTGCTGCGCGCTTTGGGCCGGAGGTGTCGTGCTCGAATTCGAATCGCCGAACAGGGTGGCCACCACGTGCTCGCCCACATCCTTGCCGGTCTCTTCCTTGAGCAGCACGCCGAAGAGCCCGGAGACGAACCCGGGAATCCCGCCATAGAGAGCGTCGCCCACGACGCGCGGAATGTTGCCGATGGTATCGCCGGTGATCCAGCGATAGACCGTCGAGATCACCGGGAGGTGCTGCAGGGGATTGATGGCGTCGAGGAGATCGTGGAACTGGAATCCATTCTGGCCCCAGAGGTGCGGCTTGCCGTCATCCGGCGCCGGCTGGGAGATCTGGCCATTGAGGTAAGGGATATAGGCGGATTCGAGATCGGACACGAAGGACCCTCCGGGCTTCCTTAAGCAAGCCCGGTGCCAGGAAAAACCCAGCGATTTCTATGGCCCGGAAACCGCGTTGGGGGCTCGGCGGCAGATCCTGCCGGGCTCCTGGGCACAGGCTACAGCAGGTGCCCGCTCCGCGACGCCTTGGTGCGCAGGTAGCGCTCGTTGTGGTCGTTGGCGGGGAAGATGTGCGGCACGCGCTCGACCACCGCGATGCCGCAGCGCGTGAGCGCCGCCACCTTCTCGGGGTTATTGGTGAGGAGCCGCACGCGGGAGATGCCGAGCTGGCGCAGCATCTCGGCCGCCGGCAGGTAGACCCGCTCGTCGGCGTCGAAGCCGAGCTGCTCGTTGGCGTCGACCGTATCGAAGCCCGCGTCCTGCAGCTGGTAGGCCCGGAGCTTGTTGACGAGGCCGATGCCGCGGCCTTCCTGAGCCAGGTAGAGCAGCACACCGCTGCCGGCGCGCGCGATCTCAGCAATCGCCCCGCGCAGCTGGTCGCCGCAATCGCAGCGCAGGCTGCCCAGGAGATCGCCGGTGAAGCATTCGGAATGCAGCCGCGTGAGCACGGACTCGCTGGGATCGGGATCGCCGATCAAGAGCGCCAGATGCTCGAGCCCGCCGTCGCTCGGGCGGAAGGCGATGATGCGGGTGTTCTCGGCCTCGCTGAGCGGCACCCGCGCCTCGCTCACCGCGCCGAGCGAGCGCGCGGCCGAGGCCTGGTAATCCGACACATGAGCGCCCTCGACCATCAGGATACCCTCGTTTTTCGTGAGGCGTTGCACGGCCGCGCGGCTGACGGTCGCAACCACTGCCGCCGGCAGAAGCCGTGCCAGCTTGGCAAGATCGACGGCGGCGTCCGCCGCAGTGCGGGTCGTCGCCTCCACCACCGCGAGCGGCAGGCGCGCCGGCGCCGGCGCCACCGGGTCCGCGAAGTCGCTCAGCAGCGCCGCCGGCGTGCCCGGCGGTACCGTCAGCAACACGCTGCCGCCTGGTCCGTTCGGCGGCTCCGCCAAGCCCAAGACGGCGGCGCGCCGGCGGGTGATGGCGAGCGCCAAAGGCGTGCCGGCGAGTGCCTTGAGACGCTCGAGCGCTCCGTCCGTCACGGACTCCGCGGCAACAACCAGGAGCGCAGTGTCCGGTGTCCTCAGAACCACCACGCCGCCTCGACGCAGGTCCGTGATCGCCCGGTCGATTTCGATCAGGGGCTGGGTGTCGCCACCCGCCCCTTTTTGTCGCGTCAACACCGGTTCGATCCTCAACTCATACTCCCTCAAGAACGATTAGCCACAGTCCCCCGTTCCCAGCACCTCACGTGTTCGTCAACGCCGTAATCGTGGTTTCTCCGGTTTTACGGTGCCGGATCAACCAAACCGCATCCACGGCAAAGGAATAGACAATCGCCAATACACCCACGCCCGCCAAAAGGCTAGCGGTGGCCGCCGGTACCGCCGGCACGAGTGCTATAACCAAACTGGCGCCGATTGCCACGCAGACCGCCTTGCGCCGGAAACTTGGCGGCAGCGCGGCTGCCAGCGCCGGCCAAAGTGCGCCGGCCGCAAGGAACATATAGCGCAGTGCGCCCGCGGAAAGCACCCATAGCCCGGCCCGGCCGCTCGCGAAAACCGCCAGCGAGAGGCCCAGCACCAGGAGGGCATCGGCCTCGAGGTCGAAGCGGGCCCCAAAGGCGCTGGCGATCCGGCGCCGGCGGGCTAGCCAGCCATCGATCCCGTCCAACATCATGGCCAGCAGCGTGCCCACCGGAACTGCCCAAGCCCAGAGGTCCCCGA
>DATMMM010000110.1:0-6663 GCA_035569735.1 Allostellaceae bacterium
TTCTAGCCCGAGGCAAAACCCGAGTTCCGGCCTCGGGCCCGCCCGTGTCAACGGCTGGGCAAAGACCGTAGCGCCTGAGCATCGCAAAAAGGCCGGCTGCTGGGGAACAGCAGCCGTGCCTTCGCGCGGCCTGCGTGCCGCCTTTGGTTCGCGCCCCAAGAAGGTTGCGGAACGCCGGACTGTGCGGGCAAACTGGCGGTGTATGGGGACGAAAGATTCCAAACCGCTGCGCGCGACAGGCGCCTCGAGCGGGTAACTCATCGGGAGGATCGCCATGCCACTTAGCGTGCCCGCGAGCGCGGGTCAGAACCGCTGGTCCGGTTTCGTCGAGCCGGAGCCAGGACTGTCCATTCCCTGCACGATCCTGCGCGGACGCTCGCCCGGGCCGAAGCTCCTGGTGACCGCCGGCGTGCACGGCGCCGAGTACTCCAGCATCGAAGCGGCGCGGCGGCTCACGCGCATGCCGCTCGAGGGGCTCGTGGGCGAGCTCACGATCCTGCCGATCCTCAACATCGAGGCGTTCTGGCAGCATCGCCCCTATTTCAATCCGCGCGACGGCAAGAACATCAACCGGGTGTTCCCGGGCAAGGCCGACGGCTCGCCGAGCGAGCGCCTGGCGGCTTGGGTCTCGGGCACCGCGATGCCCGGCATGAGCGCCTACATCGATCTGCATTGCGGCGACATCATCGAGGCGCTGATGCCGTTCGCGATCTTCCCGGATGGCCACGACCGCAGCCGCGATCTCGCGATCGCGAGCGCCTTCCCGTACGTCATGCGCAGCACGGCGCCGGGCCACAGCTACCGCGCCGCGGTCAACCAGGGGATCCCGGGCGTGCTGCTGGAGTCCGGAGGCTGCGGCCTCTGGACCGAGGAGAGCGTCACTCTCATAGAGACCGGCGTCAAACGCATCATGGGGAAGCTCGGCATGCTCCCCGACCCCAGCGGCGAGACGCCGCGCCCGCCGATCTACTCGATGAAAGTCGCAACCGCGGATGTCGCGGGCTACTGGCATTGCGCGGTCTCGCCCGGTGCCCGCGTCGAGCGCGGCCAGCCGCTCGGCGTCATCTACGATCTCGCCGGGCCCGGCGAGCACCGCATCACCGCGGAGGTTTCCGGGCCGGTGATCTATCACGTGACCAGTCTCGCCATCAGCGTGGGCGAGCCGCTGGTCGGCATCGCCATCGCATAAAGGAGCCTCGAGCCCATGAAGATCACCGACATGAACTGGATGCAGGTCGAGGCCTACCTCAAGGGCGACGACCGCGCCGTGGTGCCGATCGGCAGCACGGAGCAGCACGCGCAACTGAGCCTCGGCGTCGACCTGATCCTCTCCGAGCGCGTCTCCGTGGAGGCGGCGGAGCCGCTGGGCGTGCCGGTCTTCCCGACCATCAACTACGGCACCACGCCCTATTTCACCGCGTTTCCCGGCACGGTCACGCTGCGCGTCGCCACGCTGATCGGCATCGTGCGCGACGTGCTCGATAGCCTGAAGCGGCACGGCTTCCGCCGCATGCTGTTCGTCAACGGGCACGGCGGCAACGCACCCGCGGGGGCGGCGGCACTCGAATGGATGATGGAGAACCCCGGGCACACCGTGCGCTTCTTCAACTGGTACAACGCGCCCAAGACCTGGGCCAAGGTGCAGGAGATCGATCCGGTGGCGAGCCACGCCTCCTGGATGGAGAATTTCCCATGGACGCGCGTGCCCAACGTCGTCACCCCAGACGGGAAAAAGCCCATGATCAACAGCGAACGTCTGCGCCTCATGGACCCCAAAGGCGTGCGCGCCTATCTCGGCGACGGCAATTTCGGCGGCCTCTACCGGCGCTCCGACGAGGAGATGCTGGCGCTCTGGAAGGTCGCGGTCGAGGAGACCCGCGGCGTCATCGAGGGTCCCTGGGCGTGAGGCATGGGCGATTTTGCGGGACCGTTGTGGCTTAGGTCACAGACGGCTGCGCTGCGCCATTTACTGTGAGAGGCGGTACGGGGCCGCACAGCAGTTGGAAGGCGGCCTGAGTTCATGTTAGGGTTTTTGCCTGCGGCGCCCGTCGGCTCGACCGAGGCGCGCACGCAGTCGACCAGGGGAGGGTGGGGTGTCTCTGCATCACAAATACCTTAGAATCTTGTCCGCGCTGGCGCCGTCCGGCGCCGTTGGAATGTCGATCCTGCTGGCCTCGAGCGCGCCGAGCGTCGCCAGCGAGCATCCCACCGAGCCGGCGACACCCTCGCCGCGCGTCTCCGAGCGCCTCGATGCCATTCGAGGCGCCATGTCCGAGGTGGTGGGCCAATCGGTCGTGGTGACGGAATCCCCCACGGGCGAGCGCCAGATGGCCTGGGGCAACTGGGGCAATGGCGGGTTCGGCATCTTCCTCGGCCCGCCCTGGAACAACTGGCACGACTGGAACAACTGGCACAACTGGGGCAACGGCTGGCACAACGGCGGCTGGGGCAACTGGTAGGCGCGAGAGGGCGAAGATAATGGGGGGCTGGCGCCCGCATGCCCAAGATCAATCTGTTGGTGATCCAGCCGACCCCGTTCTGCAACATCGATTGCAGATACTGCTATCTCCCGAACCGTAGCTCGAAGGCCGTCGTCGAGCGCACGACGCTCTCGAACCTGTTCACTCAGGTGTTCCAACCGGGCTGGGCGCGCAATCCGCTCACCGTGATCTGGCACGCGGGCGAGCCGATGGTGATGCCGATCGGCTTCTACCGCGATGCTTTCGAGCTGGTCGAGCAACTGAAGCCCAGGGACCTCTCGCTCACCCACGCCTTCCAGACCAACGGCACGCTGATCGACGACGAGTGGTGCGAGTTCCTGCTCGCGGCGCGCGTCAACGTCGGCGTCAGCATCGACGGGCCCAAGCGGTTCCACGACCGCAACCGCGTCACCCGCGCGGGGCGCGGCACCTTCGACAAGACCATCGCCGGCATCCGCCTGCTCCGCAAGCACGGCGTGCCCTTCCATACGATATCGGTGCTGTCGAGCGAGGCGCTGGCCGCGCCGCGCGAGATGTTCGACTTCTACGTCGCGGAAGGCATCGAGCACGTCTGCTTCAATGTCGAGGAGTCCGAGGGCGATCACGTCTCGGAATCCCTCGGCCAGGTCGATGCCGGCACGGCCTACGCCAATTTCCTCCGCGAGTTCTGGCGGCTCTCGGCGGGAGCACCCGGCAAGATCAGTTTCATCCGCGAGATCGATCAGGCCTTGAAGCAGGTGCTGCGGCCAAAGGAGGTCCGGTACTTCAACGAGCTGGTCGAGCCCTTCGCGGTGACCAGCATGGACCATGCCGGCAACCTCTCGACCTTCTCGCCGGAGCTGCTGGGGCTGAAGAACGCCGCTTACGGCGATTTCCTGATCGGCAATGTCAACCGTGACACGCTGGCCGATCTGGAGAAGAGCCCAAATCTGGCGCGCATGCACGCCGATATCGAAGCCGGCGTCGCGCTCTGCCGGGAGAGCTGCGAATACTTCAGCGTGTGCGGCGGCGGCGAGCCCGTGAACAAGCTCGCCGAGAACGGCACCTTCATCAGCGCCGAGACCGCGTTTTGCCGCCTGACGAAGATGCGTGCAACCGACCTGGTGCTCGACGCCATCGATGGCGCCGAGCCTCAGTTGCTGAGAGCCGGCACCGCGCCGGGCGGACGCGCGCCCGCCGCAGCGAGCCTGCCCGCGGCATGATCACCCACGAATTCCAGGAGCAGCCCCTTAAGCGGAGGACAGAATGATAAGGCCATTTTCTCGAGTCTGCGCTCTCGTCTTTGCCATGGCCCTACAGGCGGGCCTCGCCGGATATGCCTTGGCGCAAACGACCCAGGCGCCCGATGCCGGCTCGACCGGCGGGTCCGAAGCGACGCAAGCCGGTGCCGGCGGGCGCCCGCAGACCGGACCGCCGCCGGAGCTGCCGGTGCTTTATGTGACCGGCCTGGAGGTATTCCGCAGCCAGCTGGAGCCGCACCAGGACGTGGTCCGCGTGCGCGGTCTCGCGAGCTCCGGCGGGTGGAGTGCCGCCGAGCTGGTGCCGATGTTCAGCGGCGCGGGCTCGGACGGCATCCTCGACCTGCAGTTCATCGCGGTCTTCCCGTTGACCTCGCAAAAGCCGATGGGTTTTGCGCCGATCGATGCGCTCTTCCCGATCGAGACGGGACACCCCTTCAAGGGCGTCCGGGTCCGGGCCGCCGCCAACGTGCTCGAGCTCAAGCAGATCCCCGGCGTCGCCGAGACCAAGATCGCCAAAGAGGATTGCAAGCAGTGCGTGGGCAAGAAATTCGCCGAGAAGGGCAAGGCGCCCGCGGGCACCGCGGGCGTGGTGCGCGAGGAGGATCTGCCGAGGAACTTCCGCGTGATCATGCCGGATCACGGCGTCGCCGGCATCACCCACAACATGAACCGGCTCAACCTGGTGATCGGCGACGACAAGGAAACCATCGTCGAGGCGTTCTGGGAGTAGGCGACCAGCCCGCCGTCCATTATCGTTCAACAAAGCGGGTGGGGCGCAGCGGCTGATGCCGCTGCGCCCGTCTCATTCGCACGCAAGACAGTCTCTCAAGGAGAGTTCCATGATCGTCGTCACCAACAACGAGGGCACGCCGGGCGTGCCGACCACCGCGCGCCTGCTAGCGGAGGGCGCGCCGGCGCTCTCCGCGATCGAGGCTGGCATCCGGCTGGTCGAGATCGACGAGAGCATCCGCACCGTCGGGCGCGGCGGCTGGCCCAACATTCTGGGCGAGGTCGAGCTCGACGGGTCCCTGATGGACGGCACCACGCTGCGTACGGGCTCTGTCGGCGCGGTCAAAGGCTATCTGCACCCGATCAGCATCGCGCGCGCGGTGATGGAGCGGCTGCCGCATGTCTTCATGGTGGGGGCGGGGGCGGAGCGCTTTGCCCGCGAGATCGGCGCCGAGGCCGGCGAGAACCTGATCGCGGATTCCGAGCGCGTCTGGCGGCGCTGGTTCGAGCACGAGGTGCCGGAGGCGGACAAGAAGCGCTGGTCCGAGGCGCCGCTGATCGATCTCTGCAAGCAGTCGGTCGATCCCGAGATCGGCAAGGACACCACCACCTTCATCGCCCAGGATGCCAAGGGGCTGATCGCCGGCGGCGTCAGCACCTCGGGCTGGGCTTGGAAATATCCGGGCCGCCTCGGCGACAGCCCCGTCATCGGCGCCGGCATGTACGCGGACACGCGCTACGGCGCCTGCGCCTGCACGGGTGCGGGCGAGATGACGATCCGCTGCGGCACCTCGCGATCGGTCGTGCTCTACATGAAGATGGGCATGAGCGTCGACAAGGCGGTGCGCGAGGCCGTGGAGGACATGAAGGCGCTCAAGGGCGGCCTGATCGGCCGCGTCACCATCCACGCGATCGACACCAAGGGGAACCACAAGGTGGTGGCCGTCAACGGCAATGCGCAGAACGTCTATTGGCTCTGGCGCAAGGGCGAGGCGAAGCCGCAATCGCTCCCGGCGGAGATCATCACCATCTCCGAGCTGCCGGCGAAGCCCGCGCCGCCCGCCGTCAAATACGCATGAGCGCCTGAGCCGATGCAGTCCCTGCTGCCGCTCGCCGAGCGTGTGGGCGCGCGTCTCAAGGCGCGCGGCGAGACCATCGCGGTCGCGGAATCCTCGGTGGGCGGCCTGATCTCCGCGGCGCTCCTGGCGGTGCCCGGTGCCTCCGCCTATTTCCTCGGCGGGGCGGTGGTCTATACGCGCCAATCGCGTGAAGCGCTGCTGGGCATTCCGCCGGCGGCGCTCGCGGGCATGCGGCCCGCGACCGAGGCCTATGCGCAACTGCTCGCGCAAACGGTGCGGCAGAAATTCTCGGCGAGCTGGGGCCTCGCCGAGACCGGCGCCACCGGCCCCACCGGCAATCGGTACGGCGATCCCGCGGGCCACGCCTGCATCGCGCTCGCGGGTCCGAGCGAGCGCGTCATCACCCTTAAGACCGGCGACGCCGATCGTGTCGCCAACATGCGCGCCTTCGCCAAAGCGGCCCTCGAGCTCCTGGCGGAGCGGCTCGGCTGAGCTCTATTCCTTGACACCGAGCCCGCGCATAAAGCGGTCGCGGAGCTGCGCGGGGTCGCGCTCGGTGGTGGCGACGGCGGGCTCGTCGTCGATGCGCGCGGCGATGAAGGAGGGGCCCTCCTCAGCGAGCGCGCGGGCGGTGAGCTGCTCGAAGCTTGCCTCGTCCGGCGCCCAATCGCTCTGCTGGATGCCGGCGCCGCGGGCGATCGCCACGAAATCCGTGCCGAAGGCGCTCGCGGTCGGTTGCGAGCCGGTGATCTGATAGGCCCGGTTGTCCATCACCACGATGATCAGGTTCTTCGGCTGCAGCGTGGCGATGGTGGCGAGCACGCCCAGCTGCATCAGCAGCGATCCGTCCCCCTCGAGCGCGATCACGCGGCGTTTCGGCTGCGCCAAGGCGACGCCGAGCGCGATCGGGATCGCGAGTCCCATGCTGCCCAGCATGTAGAAATTCTGCGGCCGGCGGCCCGCGGCCCAGAGATCGAAGTTGGTGTTGCCGATGCCGCCGACCACGGCCTCGTCGTTCCGCAGTAGCGCCACGAGGCGCTTGGTGATGTCGAAGCGGTTCAGGACCTTGGGCTGGTTCGGCGGCATCGGCCGCGCCTCACTGCGAGAAGGTTTTGCCGCCGGTCAACAGCGGCG
>DATMMM010000111.1:0-4481 GCA_035569735.1 Allostellaceae bacterium
GCGTTATGCCATGCCGATCGTCCCGGTGCTGCTGTACCTGGCGGTTCGCGGCCTCCTGACGGCCGACCGAATTATCGGGCCAAGAGGCGCGTGGGCCGGCCCATTGTGCTGTCTCGCCGTCATCGCCACGACGGGCTACGACACCGCGATGCTTGTGATGCACCTGAACGATGACACGCGGGCGTCGCTGGCGAGAGTGTTTGGTTCGCTGCAGGAGCCGGCGCTGGCCGAGTATTATGCGGTGCCGGAGTCCCGGCTCCTCACCGCCAGCATCTACGCACCCTCCGGCATGCGCGCATCCGGGATCCGCTATGTCGCGGTCTCAAGCTTCACCTATGATCCCTATGAAGCGGGCGGGCGTCTCGCGGGAAAGGATCCGGAGGTCTACCTGCGGCTTCAGCGCTACGAGGAGCTGTTTGCCTGCGGCTATCAGGCGTTTCGGCCGAGCTATCGCTCCTTCGCCTTCAGCAACCCGGAGATACGCCTCATCGATCTCGCGGGTTGTCGCTAGAGGTCCGCTCTTCGCCGCACGGTTACGTGGATCAGACCATGAGGATCATTCGCCCGAGCGAGTATCGCCGGATGCCCTGGAAGAACGGCGGCGGCGAGACCGTGGAGATCGCGGTCGAGCCCGTGGGTGCGTCGCTCGATGCGTTCGATTGGCGGGTCAGCATGGCGCATGTGGCATCGAGCGGGCCGTTCTCGCGCTTCCCCGGCATGGACCGGACGCTGGCGGTGCTCGAGGGATCCGGCATCCGCCTCAGCATCGCCGGGCGCGAAACGGTGCCGCTCGGCCGCGACACGCCGCCGTTCGGCTTCTCAGGCGACGATCCCGCGGAGGCCGAGCTCATCGACGGCGCGATCGAGGACCTGAACGTGATGACGCGCCGGGCGACCCATCGCCATCGGCTCTCACGACTCGCCGCGACGGCGCCAGTGAGCTTGAGACGCGAGGGCGAGTTTCTACTGGTGGTCGCTCGCGGGGCCGCAGCGAGAGCGAGCGTGGCCGGAGAGGAGCACGCGCTCGCCGCGGACGCCACCGTCCTAATCGATCAGGCGGACGCGCCGCGGCTCGACATCGCGCCGGCCGCGCCAGCGCAGCTCTACGTGATCGAGCTCTGGCGCGTCTGAGGCCCCGGGGAGGCGTCGGCAAAAACCCGCCGAAGTCTAGGGCGTGGTTCCACGCTCCAGCTCCGCCCGGTTCCACCGGGCGAGGTCGGCGGCGCCGGCATAGGTGCCCTCGCAGAACTCGAGCAGCCGGTCGTCGGGCGCCGAATCCTCGCGCACCCGATCGTAGGGCAGGATGAACTCGCAATGATTGATCAGCGGCGCCCGCGCGAGGCGGATCTTGCCCACCACCTGCGTCCAGAGCTGCAGCGTTGCGCAGGTGTCGCGCCACTCCGGGAAGGGCAGGCTCGGCCAGGCATCGGATGTCTCGGTCATGCGCGGCTCCCATCAGGCCAAATCGAACAGCAATATCTCCGCGGGGGTCATCGCCTCGATGGCGAAGCGCGGTTCCGCTTCGATCGCGGCGCCGTCGCCCTCGCGCATCTCGGTGTCGTTGAGCGCCACGATACCACGCGCGACCTGCAGCCAGGCGCCGCGGCCGGGCCGCAGTTCGTGCGAGACCCTGGCGCCGGCGTCGAGCTTCGCTGCATAGATGAGCGCGTCCTGATGGATGGTGACGGCGGCGCCGGAGCCTTCGGGTCCCGCGGCGAGGACGAGCTTGCCGGGCCGGGCCTCGAGGTCGAGCGGCTTCTGCGCATAGCCGGGCGGCGTCCCCGGGCGATCCGGCAGGATCCAGATCTGCAGGAAATGCACGGGCGTGTCGGCGGACGCGTTGTACTCGCTGTGGGTGATGCCGGTGCCCGCGCTCATCCGCTGCACCTCGCCAGGAGAGATCACGGAGCCGTTGCCCAAACTGTCCTCGTGCCTGAGCCCGCCCTCGAGAACATAGGAGACGATCTCCATCTCGCGGTGGCTGTGGGCGGAAAACCCCGCGCCGGGGATCACCCGGTCCTCGTTGATGACGCGGAGCGAGCGAAAACCCATGTGCTCGGGATCGCGGTAGCCGCCGAAGGAGAAGCTGTGCCGGCTGTCGAGCCAACCGGTCCGGGTGCGGCCGCGCGCCATCCGGTCACGGAAAGTGATCATCAGCCACTGACCGACGGCAGTTTGAGGCCGTACTCCCTAGCGCAGGCGATCGCGCTCTCGTAGCCGGCGTCGGCATGGCGCATCACGCCGGAGGCGGGATCGTTCCAGAGCACGCGCTCGATCCGGCGCGCGGCCTCGGGCGTTCCGTCGCACACCATCACCATGCCGGCGTGCTGGGAATAGCCCATGCCGACCCCGCCGCCGTGGTGGATGGAGACCCAGGTGGCGCCGGAGGCGCAGTTGAGCAGCGCGTTCAACAGCGGCCAGTCCGAGACAGCGTCCGAGCCGTCCTTCATCGCCTCGGTCTCGCGGTTGGGGCTCGCGACCGAGCCGGAATCGAGATGGTCGCGGCCAATCACGATCGGCGCCTTGAGCTCGCCCTTCGCCACCATCTCGTTGAAGGCAAGGCCGACGCGGTGGCGGTCGCCGAGCCCGATCCAGCAGATCCGTGCGGGCAAGCCCTGGAACGAGATTCTTTCACGGGCCATGTCGAGCCAGTGATGCAGATGGCGGTCGCCCGGCATCAGCTCCTTCACCTTGGCGTCGGTGCGATAGATATCCTCGGGATCGCCGGAGAGCGCCACCCAGCGGAAGGGGCCCACGCCGCGGCAGAACAGCGGCCGGATATAGGCCGGCACGAAGCCCGGAAAATCGAAGGCGTGCTCGACGCCGACGTCGCGCGCCATCTGGCGGATGTTGTTGCCGTAGTCGACCGTGGGGATGCCCGCCTGGTGGAAGGCCAGCATGGCGCGCACCTGCGCCGCCATCGAGGCCTTGGCCGCGGCGGCGACCCCCTTGGGATCGCTCGCGCGCCGCGCCTCCCACTCCGCGATGCTCCAGCCCGCCGGCAGATAGCCGTTGACGGGATCATGCGCCGAGGTCTGGTCCGTCACGAGATCAGGATGCGTGCCGCGGCGCACCAGCTCCGGATAGATCTCGGCGGCGTTGCCGAGGAGACCGATCGAGACCGGCGTCCGCTCGCGACGGGCGCGCTCGATCATCGCGAGCGCCTCGTCGAGGCTCTGCGCGCGGGCGTCGAGGTAGCGGGTGCGCAGCCGCATCTCGATCCGCGAGGGCTGGCACTCGATCGCCAGCAGCGAGGCGCCGGCCATGGTGGCGGCGAGCGGCTGCGCGCCGCCCATGCCGCCGAGCCCCGCGGTCAGAATCCACCGCCCGCCGAGATCGCCGCCGTAGTGCTGGCGGCCCGCCTCCGCGAAGGTTTCGTAGGTGCCCTGCACGATGCCTTGGCTGCCGATGTAGATCCAGGAGCCCGCGGTCATCTGGCCGTACATCATGAGCCCCTTGCGATCGAGCTCGTTGAAGTGATCCCAATTGGCCCAGGCCGGCACCAGGTTCGAGTTCGCGATCAGCACACGGGGTGCATCAAGATGCGTGCGGAAGATGCCGACGGGTTTGCCGGATTGCACCAGCAGCGTCTCGTCCGCTTCGAGCCCGCGCAAACCAGCCACGATCCGATCGAAGCTCGCCCAGTCGCGCGCCGCGCGGCCGATGCCGCCGTAGACCACGAGTTCCTGCGGCCTCTCGGCGACCTCGGCATCGAGATTGTTCATGAGCATGCGCAGCGGCGCCTCGGTGAGCCAGCTCTTGGCCGAGATCGTGGGCCCCCGTGGCGCGCGCACCGCGCGCTGATTGGCGAATCTCGGATCCGAAGTCATCCCTGCCTCCCGCATCATGCCGCGCGAGCATGCCGCTTGCGCGCACCCAGCGGAAGTGCCCTTGGCACCTTGGTGGTTCAACTCCCTAACCGCCAAGACGCCACGCCGCCAAGGCATGCTACAACTTGGTCCAGGGCCCCTTTCTCACGGTGACCGTCATGAAGCGAGAGTTTGCGTACCCCGAATTCGCAGATCCGATGGTGCGGCCACGGTATCTGGGAATACCCACGTTCATGCGCGCGCCCATGGTCGAGGATCTCGCGTCGATCGACATCGGCCTTGCGGGCATACCCTTCGACGGCGGCGTCACCAACCGGCCCGGCGCCCGCCACGGCCCGCGCGAGATCCGCAACCAGTCGAGCCTAATGCGAAAAGTGAACCAGGCGAGCGGCCTCAATCCCTATGCGCTCTGCAGGATTGGCGACGTCGGCGATGCCTGGGTCGAAAAGCCCTATGAGCTCACCGGCGCCCTCAACGAGATCGCCGAGTTCTATCGAGAACTCCAAGCCGCTGGCGTGGTGCCGGTCTCCGCAGGCGGAGACCATTCGGTGACACTCGCGGTCATGCGCGGCATCGCCAAGCACCGCCCGGTCGGCATGGTGCATTTCGACGCCCACTGCGACACTGGCGACGACTATTTGGGGTCCAAGT
>DATMMM010000112.1:0-5280 GCA_035569735.1 Allostellaceae bacterium
CCGCCTCGCCAGATCTGGATTCGACGATGGTTGCGCTCATGACTTCCATGCCCTCATCGGGGGGCTGCGGTCCCGAGGGCGGTCGGTTTGGGGCGGCTCGGCAGACGGCGCATAGCTAGTTAGCAAGTCGCGGTGGTGTCAATGTTTTCTTTGCTTTCCGGGGCGCGCCCGACTATCTCTTACGCCCGCCCGGAAACCTTTTTGCCGCCATGCCCGACCCGCACTGGACCCTGGACGACCTGCGCCGCGAGATCGACGAGATCGACGACGAGATGCACGATCTCCTGATGCGCCGGACCACAGTCGTCGACGCGATCGGCGCGCTCAAGAAGTCGGACGGCGTGCCGGCGATCCGGCCGGGGCGAGAGGCGACGATCCTTCGCCGCCTGATCGCGCGACACGACGGCAAGTTCCCGCGCGCGCTGGTGGTGCGGATCTGGCGCGAGATCTTGAGCGGTACCACGCGGCTCCAGGTGGATTTCGCGGTCGCGGTGCACGTCCCGGAGAGCGCGCCCGGTCTCTGGGACCTCGCGCGCGATCACTTCGGCAGTTGCACGCCGATGACGGCGTTCAGCACGGCGAGCCAGGTCTTGCGCGCGGTGACCGAGGGGGGTGCCAGCGTCGGCGTGCTGCCGCTGCCGCAGGACGGCGACAGCGATCCCTGGTGGCCGCATCTGGTCTCCGCGGATGTTCAGGGGCCGCGGGTGGTCGCCCGGCTGCCGTTCGCCTCGCCCGGCAACGCGCGCGCGGGCGGTCTCCATGCGCTTGCAATCGGCCGCGGCGCGCCCGAGCCCACCGGAACCGACCGCAGTATGCTGGTGATCGACACCAACCGAGAGATCAGCCGGACCCGGCTGTTCTCCGTGCTCAAGACGGGCGGGCTCGAGCCGAACTTTCTCGCCGCCGTCGCCTCCGCTCCCGATGCCGCCGCCAACCTGATCGAATTGGAAGGCTTGGTCTCACCGGAGGACGCGCTCCTGCAGAAGGCACTGGTGCCACTGGGGGCCGCGGTGGACCGGGTCTCCTTCTTGGGCAGCTACGCGCGGCCATTGACGGTCGAGGAGCTGGCGGGCTCGCGCAAGGCGTCGGCGCGGAAGCGAGGCTGAAGGCAATGGCCGCGACGATCATTCCGACGCCGCGTCCGGGCGTGCTCGATATCGAGGCCTATCGCGGCGGCGAGGCGGGGGCGCCCGGCTTCGCGCGGCCGATCCGGATCGCCTCTAACGAGAGCGCTCTTGGCCCGAGCCCGCGGGCAATCGCTGCTTATGCCGCGCTCGCGCCCGAGCTCCACCGCTATCCCGATGGCGGCGCCGAGGCGCTCCGCCGGACGCTGGCGCGCCACTATGGCCTCGACCCCGAGCGGATCGTCTGCGGCAACGGGTCGGACGAGCTGATCGGACTGTTGACCAAGGCCTATGCGGGTCCGGGCGACGAGGTGCTCTACAGCCAACACGGGTTTCTCATGTATCCGATCGCCGCGAAGGCGGCTGGTGCAAAGCCCGTGACCGCGCCGGAACATCACCTCAGGGCCAGCGTCGACGCGCTCCTCGAGGCGGTAACGCCGAAGACGCGCATCGTCTTCCTCGCCAATCCCAACAACCCCACCGGCACCTATCTCTCGAGCGACGAGGTGCAGCGGCTGCACGCGGGCCTGCCCAAATCGGTGCTGCTGGTGATCGACGCCGCCTATGCCGAGTACGTCCAGCGCAACGACTACGAGCCGGGCGTGACGCTGGTCGAGGCCAGCCAGAACGTGGTGATGACGCGCACCTTCTCGAAAATCTATGCGCTTGCGGCCTTGCGCGTGGGCTGGGCCTATCTGAGCGCGCCGGTGGCGGACGTGCTGAATCGGGTCCGCAATCCCTTCAATCTGAACGCGGCGGCGCAGGCGGCGGCGGTGGCAGCGCTCGACGACGTCGCCGCGACCGACCGAGCGCGCGAGCACAATGACATCTGGCGGCCCTGGCTCACGCGCGAGCTCGAGGGCCTGGGCCTCACGGTCAATCCGAGCGTCGCCAATTTCGTCATCGCGTGTTTCCCGGGCGAGCGCGGCAAGACCGCCGACGCCGGATTCGAGTTCCTGAAGTCGCGCGGCATCCTCACGCGCAAGATCGGCGGCTATGGGCTGCCGGAATGGCTGCGCATCGGGATCGGCACGGAGGAGGAAATGCGCGCGGTCGTCCAGGCCTGCGGCGAGTTCCTCGCGAAGCCATGAGCGCCCCTCATTTCGAGCGCGTGGCGCTCATCGGCATCGGGCTCATCAATTCCTCGCTGGCGCACGTGCTGCGCCGTGACAAGATCGCGGGCGAGATCGTCGCCTGCGCGCGCCGCCAGGAGACCCTCGATACCGCGACGACGCTCGGGCTCTGCGACCGCACGACCCTCGATGCCGCGGCGGCGGTCGGCGGCGCCGATCTCGTGGTGCTGGGAACGCCGCTCTCCGCCTATGCGGGCATCGCGCAGACGATTGCCGGCGCGTTGAAGCCCGGTGCCATCGTCACCGACGTGGGCTCGGTCAAGCAGGCGGTGATCCGGGATGTGAAGCCGCACATGCCCGAGGGCGTGCATTTCATCGCCGGGCATCCCGTCGCTGGCACCGAGCATTCAGGCCCGGCCTCGGGCTTCGCCGAGCTCTTCCACGACCGCTGGTGCATCCTGACGCCGCTCGCCGACACCGACCCCGGCGCGCTCGAACGGGTGACGGCGCTCTGGCAATCCGCGGGCATGAAGGTGCTCACCATGGACGCCGAGCACCACGACCTCGTGCTCGCGATGACCTCGCACCTGCCGCACCTCATCGCTTATACCATCGTGGGCACCGCGACCGATCTCGAGGACACCCTCAAGTCCGAGGTGATCAAGTTCTCCGCCGGCGGCTTCCGGGACTTCACGCGCATCGCCGCCTCCGATCCCGTGATGTGGCGCGACGTGTTCCTCAACAACCGCGAGGCGGTGCTCGAGATGCTGCAGCGCTTCAGCGAGGATCTGACGGCGCTGCAGCGCGCGATCCGCTGGGGCGAAGGCCAGAAGCTCGAGGATCTCTTCACGCGCACCCGCGCGATCCGCCGCTCCATCATCGAGGCGAAGCAGGCGTAACGGCCGGATGAGCCATTCGAAGATGCTGGAGGACCCCGGGATCTCCGCCGCGCTCGCCGGGCGCGGCGATCTCTGGATCTTCGGCTACGGCTCGCTGATGTGGGATCCGGGTTTTCATCACGCTGAGGCGCGTCCGGCGTTGGTCCACGGCTATCACCGGCGCTTCTGCGTTTATTCCTACAGCTATCGCGGCACGCGGGCGCGGCCGGGCTTGGTGCTGGGGCTCGACCGCGGGGGCGCCTGCAAGGGCATCGCCTACCGCGTGCCCCGGCGCCATGCCAAGGCGGCGCTCGCCTATCTCTGGAAGCGCGAGCTCGATGGCGGCGTCTATCAGTTCAAAAGGCTGCGCGCGCGGCTCGCGCGCCGCACCGTCGAGGCGTTTTCCTGCGTGGTCGACCGCGCGCATCCGGGCTACGCGGCGGAGCTCTCGATCGACGAGACGGCGCGCCTGATTTGTCAGGGCGTGGGGAAGCGCGGACTCTGCGCGCACTATCTCGAGAACACCGTGCGTCACATCGAGGCGCTCGGCCTCACCGACGGCGCGCTGCACCGGCTCGCTGACCTGGTGCAACGGATGGCGGCGCCGAGCCCCGGCGGCCTCGCGTCCCGCGGCCGCGGGCTCAGTGCCGGTGCTGCTGACGCTCCTTAGCGTCGTAGTAGCTCTTGAGTCCCGCGAAGATCCAAAGAACCGACACCACGAAGAGCGAGAACCCGGCATAGTGGAGCATGCCGTCCTCGAAATGCCCGGCCATGATCACGCCCACGAGCGCAAGCGCCGTCATGACGGGAATGAAGATCCAGAGACCGTTCTCGCTGTCGATCATCGCCGTCGCAACTCCGTCGCCTGGATCGGGTGGGTGTCGTGATCTTAGCGGCGCCCTCGCGGCTTGCAACGGGACTATTCGCCGCGCCGCTGAGCGGCTCCCGGTGGTTCCCTGAGACCCGCCGAGAACAGCTCCCGCAGCCGCGTGCGCACGGCGCGCCCGGCCTCGAGGTCCCAGGCGTTGACGATGGCGAGACGAAAGCCGCCAGGCGGCATGGCGTGGTGCTCCGCCGGCACTTCGTCCTCGAAGGTGATCTGGATCGACGACACGCCCGGCGTGCGCCTGAGCTCGGCGATCCGCGCCCGATCGATCCGCCAGGGCACGCCATGGGCCCCGAACAGCACCACGCTATACCCGGTCTGGCGCCTGTCGATGAAGGGCCAGCCGCCGCTCGTGTAGAGCGCCACCACGGCTTTCAGCCAGCCGGCGCCATTGAGATCGAGCCACTGCTCGGCCATGCGCAGATGGCACTCGATGATTGCGCCGTCGATGGTCTCGAGGTTGATGACGCCGGTGAAGCCCGCGAGGTTGTGCTCGAGCCAGGGCAGGATGCGTGCTTCCACCGCGGGCATCGGCTCGGCATGGACTGTCCAATAATCGAAGGTGCCCTCGACGCCCGCGAGCCCCGTGGTGTGGCGCCACCAGAGCGCCTTGCCGTCGCGCAGCGCAACGTCCGTGCTGACGTGCTCGCCGGTGAAATACGGCATCCACATATGGCCGGGCTGCAGTGCACTTTCGTACTCCGCGAGCGACGCGATTACACGTCCGCCCGTGCCCATGCCACGCATGTTGTAGATCGGCTTCGAGAACACCGGGAAACGGTTGGGCGTCGTGCCGTGCGGCCCGTGGGCCAAGCCCTGCGTCTCGCAGATCAGCAGCTTGTTGTAGACCCAGCGATGCCTCGGATAGAGGTTCCAGCCGGTCGCGTCATCGATCGGCACCACGACGTCGTCGGGGCAGGGCTCGTTTTCGAAATATTGCCAACGCCAGGGGTCGACGCCGAGATAGGGCACGTCAGTCGGGTCTCACGCAGGCCTCACGCGCGCAAACTATGCGCGGATAGCCAAGTGGTGTCGATGGCGCGGATGCGCAAGGGCGGGGCCGGGCCTTTGGTTGCGAGCCTGTGGCTTTGCCGGTAAGGTCCCGGCCCGCCCGCCTCTGGTGGGGCGTCGCCAAGCGGTAAGGCAGCGGACTTTGAATCCGCCATTCCCAGGTTCGAATCCTGGCGCCCCAGCCAACCATTCCAGTCTCTGTTGGGCACATGCTTCGCTTCCGAGACCCTGCGGCATTCTCGGGGCTTAGGGCAGGTCGGGCAAGTCTCTGGCAGAGCTTTTCCGGAATCGCAGCAGAGGAAACGCGC
>DATMMM010000113.1:0-4403 GCA_035569735.1 Allostellaceae bacterium
ATCGGGCGACCATGACGTGATAGCAGAGCGCGTCCTTCGACCAGTCCGGCGGAGGCGGCGGCACCGCTTCGAATGCGAACTCCTGGCCGCCGGGCCGGGGATCGGTGTCGGAAGCCCACATAGGAGTGGCGTCGGCATCGCGGAGGTGGATTCGCAATCGATACCGTGAAACCCCACCGGCTTCGGTCGGCGGTACCAGGCCGCTCCATACGGCGGGGTGGCCGTGCGTTATTGGCGACGGCTCGAGCTCTCCGGCTGGCATGCCGTCCACCTCGAGGGTGACCGCGGTCACGTCGAGATCCGATCTCACCTCGGCGACCAGGCGGCCTTCGCCGGGCTCGGGCATGCCCGAGTGGAATGCGCCGCCGTAAAGGGCCCGGGCATGCCGCGCCCTTTGCACAGAGGCCTGATGCTCAAAGAAGCTGTCGCTGGAAGACGCGGACGGTGGGATCAACGCGTGAACCGTGAGCAGGAGCAAGGCGTGGGCCGCGAGGTCGACGCCGCTGCCCGAGACAAACAGCCGCAACGATGACCGTCTGGCCGCCGCCCCCTGCAATGCCGCGACCGCGTTGGCACGCCGCCCTGCGACCGCCTCCTGCCACGCGGCCCAAAGTGCTGCGCCGGTACCAGTCGTCGGGGCCGATGACGGCGGCTCCAGCGCACCATTGCCCCGATGTTTGGCGGCCCATTCGAAGAAGGCGTGCGCAGCCCCCCGCTCGCCGCACGCATCGAGCGCGTGAGCCAGCAGGATGTCCTCGGTGTCACCGGCCGCAAACGAACCGGAGCGGTCGTGGTGCTGCGCGATCACCAGGACGCTGCGGGCATAAAGCTCTGCGATCGCGGCGCGATCCATGAGGTCGGGGACGCGCGCTACGATCGACGCCCGCGTGGCGCCGGCCAGCGGCGGCGGATCGAATCCTTCGGGCCACGCTCCGTCGAAGCGCATACCCGCTTCGGGCATAACGTCCGGCAGCCCGCTCTCCCAGCCCACCGTGCAGTCGCCCTCGCATCGGAAGGCGACGAGCAGGCTCTCACCGATGGCGGCGAGGCGCCGCTCGACTCTGATGCCGGTTGAGTGGCGCGACATCACCCGCAGCACATTGGTGCCGCGCACGTACTCGCGGCGATGCTTCCAGCCGCGCCCGCCGATCCGGCGCCTTCGCCCCGCGCCGAGCTCGAGCACCCCATGGACTGGTTTCTCGAGCAGCTCGTTGTCGAGCTGAGGAGCGCAGAGGCCGATCAGGCTGCCATCGGCGCCGATCCGCGCGAGCAGCCTGCCGTTGCCGACGGTGGCGACAAAGCGGGCGCTCATGCCTGCGAGAGGTTAGCCGACCGGCCCGCGGCCCTCATCACATCGGCAATTCGGTTCACGCCGTCGGCTCGTTCGATGTCTTCGAGAGGGCTTGGAAGCGCGAGCCGCCAGTTCGGAAATTCGGTCGTGGTGCCCGGGACATTTGGTCGTTCGACGACACCAAGCGCATCCTCGAGCGACGCGAGAACGATTCGGGGACGGCCTCGAGCCAGCTCCGTGTAGGCAGCCACCGCGACGTCAACCGGCGGGGTGGCATCCGGAAGGCGCGTGATGCTCACCAGCTTCTCGCGCAGGTGGTGGAGCCGCTGCTCGGGCTCGCGCAGCGTCCAGATGCCGGCCACCGTGGGCAGGTCATGAGTCCCGACGGCGGCGATCGCGTCGCGCGGCCAGCGAGCAGGATCTGAGCCTTCGAACCAGAGCAAGCGATAGGACAGCGACCCCCGCCGGCGCAGGTGCTCGCGCACCGTCGGCGGCACCAGGCCGAGGTCTTCGCCGACCACGAATGCGCGGGCGCGCCTGCTCTCGTTGGCGAGCAGCGACAGCAGCTGCGCAGCGGGATGTCGCACGTAGGCTCCCTCGGCTGCAACCATGCCGGTGGGGATCCAGAACAGGCGGAACAATCCCATGACGTGGTCCAGCCGGACCCCTGCCGAGTGCGCGGCGGCGCCGCGGATTGCATCCACGAACGGCTCCCAATGCGCGGCGCTGAGCAGCCACGGGTTGAAGGCCGGCAACCCCCAGTCCTGGCCGTCGCGAAAAAACTCGTCTGGTGGCGCGCCCACGCGCATGTCCGGCGCCAGCAGGTCCTGCCATCGCCAGGCGTCAAACCCGTCCGCGGCGAATCCGACCGGCACGTCCGTGACGAGGCCGATCTCGCGTCCAGCTCGCGCGAGCTGGCGGTCGATGTGGAACTGCTGCCATTCGTGGAACGCGATGCGATCGGCGAGCCTCCGGCGGCTGGGCTCGATCCCGTCATTGCGCGGATGCCTGAGGTAGGCGGGCCAGCTCCGCCACGCCGGCCCATGCACCTCGGCCAGCGCGTTGAACGTGGCGAAGTCGTGCAGGGCGCGGCCCTGCCGGCGGACCCATGCATCGAGACCCTGCGGCCTGGGTGCGGCTTGGAAGATTTGTTCGAGGGCTTGAGACTTGAGCTGGAAGACCTGGTCGTAGTCGATCAGGCGCCGTTGATTGAGCTCAGCTGCGGCCGCGCGCCGCGGCTCGAGGTCCGCCGCACATCGCTCTGCTCCTTCGACCTCCTCGATGCGCAAGTACAGGGCGTTGCGAAAGCGTCGCGACGATGCGTAGTAGGGCGACGGCTCATAGGGAAGGGTTGGGGTTTGCGCTCCGAGCGGGTTGAGGAGGATCACGGAGGCGCCGCGCCGGCGCGACCAGCGGCCGAAGCGGCGGAGATCGGCGAGGTCCCCGATGCCCCAGCTGTCCCGCGACCGCAGCGCATAGAGCTGGATCGCCCAGCCCCACGTGCGCTCCGGCGCCGGCGCGCAAGGCTCATCCTGTAGCTTCAGGCGCCGTACGCGCGGCGGCCGATCTTGCGCGGCGCCCATGGCGGAGAGGATCGCGTCGACGGTCGCGCCGCTCGTCTCGACCAGGTCACCCTGCCAGCCGTGATATGAGGGCAGGATCCCCCAGCGCCCTGCACGGTCAAGCATGTACCGGCCAAGCTACCATTCGCCCCGATGACGAGAGGCACGGCCGGCAAGCTCCACCACGTGCCCGCCGAGGCGTGCACGCCTGCCACCGCGCAGACGCCGGGGATGTCCCGCACGGCGGCGCTGTCCGGCGACACGGTCGGCAGCCGCGCGATCTGGATGGGCGAAACGCGGGTCGCGCCGGGGGTTGCGTCCGGACCCCATCACCACGGCAAGAGTGAAACCGGCATCTACGTAGTCGCGGGCAGCCCCGAGTTCGTGTACTCGGAGGACGGTCACGAGGTGCGGCTGCGCACCAAGCCGGGCGACTACATATACATCCCGCCGTTCGTCCACCACATCGAGTCCAACGCCCACTCCGACGAGGAGGCGGTGGTCGTGATCGCCCGCACCACGCAAGAGGCGATCGTGGAGAACCTAGAGGAGCTCTAGTGGCTGTGAGCGCCGCGCTCGGGGGCGCAGTCCGCCGGCGCGAAGATCCTCGTCTGGTCACGGGCGCCGGCCAATACACCGACGACGTGCGCCGCGATGGGTGTCTGCATGCGGTCTTCGTCCGGTCCACGTTCGCCCACGCGCGGATCACCGACTTCGACGGCGCGGCCGCGGCTTCCATGCCCGGTGTCGTTGGGGTGTTTCGCGCTGACGACCTGGGCCTGTCGCCGGTCGATGCACTCGGCGCGCTGCGATCGTCCGAGCCGGCTCGTTTTGTCGGGGATCCAATCGCTGTGGTGGTGGCGGAAACCCGCTCTCAGGCTGTCGACGCGGCGGCGTCGGTAGTCGTGGATTACCAACCGCTGCCGGTGGTCGTCAACCCGGAGGCCGCGCTGGCTCCGGGCGCGACCGTGATCCATCCCGATAGAGGTGACAATCTCGCCTTCGCCGGCGAGCTCGGCGACGAGGGCGCCCTGGAGGGCGCTGAGGTCATCGTCCGGGCACGCTTTCTCAACCAGCGGCTGGCCGGCGTTCCGATCGAGGCCAACACCGTGCTGGCGGAGCCCGATGGCGAGGGTGGAATCCGGATGTGGGTGTCGACGCAGGTGCCCTTCAGCGTGCGGATGGATGTCGCATCGGCGGTCGGGCTGCCCGAGTCCAAGGTGCGGGTGATCGCGCCCGACGTCGGCGGTGGCTTCGGCGCCAAGTTGATGACCTACCCGGAGCAGAGCGTGCTCGGGGCGCTGGCTCTGAAGCTGGGGCGGGCCGTGCGCTGGTTCGAGTTTCGCAGCGAAAACATGGTGGCGATGACCCACGGCCGCGCGCAGATCCAGGACGTGGCTTTGGGCGCGACGCGTGACGGCAAGCTGGTCGGCCTGGAATGGTCTGTGATCGGCGATGCCGGCGCCTACCCCGGTTTGGGGGCGATCCTTCCGTTCACCACCGGGCAGATGAGCTCAGGCGTGTACGACATCCCCAAGATCAGGTTCAGC
>DATMMM010000114.1:0-5682 GCA_035569735.1 Allostellaceae bacterium
GCCGGCCTCGTGGTCTACAATCGCAAAGAGGGCCGCGCGCTCGGCGAGGTGACCAAATTCCTGGTCTACAATGCCCGCAAGCGCCAGGACGGCGGCGACCGCGCCGCCACCTACTTCGAGCGCACCGAGTGCGTCGCCGGCGTGCAGGACATGCGCTTCCAGGAGCTGATGCCGGACGTGCTGCATTGGCTGGGCGTCACGCGGATCGACCGGTTCGTCTCCATGAGCGACATGAAGTACCAGCCGATCGTGGAGAGCGGCATCGAGGTGGTGGAGCGGGTAGAGATCCCCGAGGCGCTCATCCCCGAGGACGCCAAGGTGGAGATGGCCGCCAAGAAATCCGCCGGCTATTTCACCAAGAGCGCTCCGGATTCCCTGGCGGCTGGGACTCACAAGGGACGCCGGCTGGACGAGTAGCGTGGGCTTCCGGAGCGAGCGGGCATGAGTGAGAACTTTGTCGTCATCACGCATCCGCTGGTGCAGCACAAGCTGACGCTGATGCGCAGCAAGGACACGGCGACCGGGCAGTTCCGGCAGCTGCTGCGCGAGATCGGCTTGCTGATGCTCTACGAGGCGACCCGGGATTTGCCGCTGGAGCAGCGCGAGATCGAGACGCCGCTCGTGCGCACCAAGGGTCCGACGCTCGCGGGTAAGAAGCTCTGCTTCGTGCCGATCCTGCGCGCGGGACTGGGCTTCGTCGACGCCATGCTCGAGCTGGTGCCCTCGGCGCGCGTGGGCCATATCGGGCTCTACCGGGACCCCACCACCTTCGAGGCCATCGAGTATTATCTGAAGCTGCCCGAGGACATCTCGAAGCGCCTTGCGATCGTGGTCGATCCCATGCTGGCCACCGGACATTCGGGAAGTGCCGCGGTGCATCGCCTCAAGGAGAACGGCGCGGAAGCCATCAAATTCGTCTGCCTGGTCGCCGCACCGCCGGGCCTCGAGCTGATGCGCGCCGAGCATCCAGACGTGACGATCTATACGGCCGCGGTCGACGAGCGGCTCAACGAGCACGCCTATATCATCCCGGGCCTCGGCGACGCCGGCGACCGGTTGTTCGGAACCAAGTAGCGCCTCAGGCCGCGGCGCCGAATTCCTGCTTCAGCTTGGCGAAGGCGATATCGGTGATCTCCAGGGCATCGCGGATGTCCGCCTCGCGATGCGCCGCCGACAAGAACATGTTGTGCCAGGGGTGCAGATAAGCGCCACGCTTCGCCGCCTCGCCCGTGAACCGCGCCGCCTTCTTGAAGTCCGGATCGTCCGCGAACAGCAGCAGCGGCATCTGCACCGGTCCCGATTGCCGGATGCGGACGCCGTGGCTCTTGGCTTGCGCCGCGAGCCCGTCCCGGAACATCTCACCCATCCGCTCCATGGCCGGGATCGCGTGGCCGTCGCGCAATATGGTGACCGTCGCCATCGCCGCCGCCATCGAGGTCGCCGCGAACCAGAAGGACCCGGTGGCGAAGATCTTGCTGGCGCCTTCGCGGAAGCGGTCGTTGCCGAGCACGGCCGCGAGCGCATAGCCGTTGGCGATCGCCTTGCTCCAGGCGCTGAGATCGGGCCGCACGCCCAACGGCTCCCAGCTGCCGCCGAGGTGGAGCCGGAAACCCGCACGCACGTCGTCGATGATGAGCGCGGCATCGCGCGCATCGCAGAGCGCCCGGAGCCGCCGCGCGAATTCCGGCGAGGGCAATTCCTGATCGACGCGGTTGTCGTGCCGGAAAGCGGTCACGATGATCCCCGCGAGATCGTCGCCGGCCTCGTCGACCGCACGCTCGACGCTCGCGATGTCGTTGTAGGCGAACTGGATCAGATGCGCCCGGTTCTCGCTCGTGATGCCGTTGAGGTTCGGCGTGCACCAGGGCGCGGAGCCGTGATAGGAGCCGCTTGCCACCAGGATCTTGCGCCGGCCGGTGGCGGCGCGCGCGATGGTGACGCACTTCGTGGTGGCGTCGGTGCCGTTCTTCTCGAACATCGCCCAGCTCGCGTGCGGGATGGTGTCGACCAGGAGCTCGGCGAGCTCGACGATGCGGGGCGACGGGCCGTTCTGGCAGTCGCCCAACGCCTGCTGGCGGGCCGCCGCCGCCTCCACCTCGGGATGCCCGTGGCCCAGGATGATCGGCCCGTAGCTGCACATGAAATCGATGTACTCGTTGCCATCGACATCGAAGAGCCGGCAACCGCGGGCGCGCTCGAGGAATTGCGGGAAGCCGTCGGGCAGCCGTCCGGCGTTCTGGTGCCCATACATTCCGCCGGGTATGACGGCCCGGGCGCGCGCCCGGAGCGCCTGGTCGGCGGCGTAAACGTGGAGGTTCGGTCGATCCATGGGTCTCCCCGGTGACAGCGGTCCGGCACTCTTTATACTGGGAGCAACGCCAAGGGGGAAACGCCGCAGATGCCGTCGGTCAAGCCGATCACCACGGAGACGCCGTGGTACCGCCTCGAGGCCGGCGAGGAGGATTGGAAAACCGAGGACGCGGCACTCCTCGTGCGGCTCTACGAGCAACTCCTGCTGATCCGCCGCTACGAGGAGAAGCTCCTCGAGCTGCACGGCCTCGGGCTCATCCATGGGCCCGCCCATGTGAGCATCGGCCAGGAAGCGGGCGCCGTCGGCGCCATGTCGGTGCTGGGCCCCGGCGACCGCATCAACGGCACGCACCGCGCGCATCACCAGATCCTGGCGAAGCTCCTGAATTACGCGACGCCCGCCGGCTATGACGCGCGGGGCGACGCCTTTTCGGCCGATATGCGCGAGATGGTCACGCGCTCGCTCGCGGAGATCATGGGGCTGACACCGGGCTTCGCGGGCGGACGTGGCGGCTCCATGCACATGCGCTACGACGCCGCGGGCATTCCCGGCACCAGCGCCATCATCGGCGGCAATCTCCCGCACGCGGCGGGCTACGCCTTCGCGGACAAGGTGCTCGGCACCGGCAACATCTCCGTGAGCTTCTTCGGCGACGGCACGCTGATGGCGGGCGCCACCTATGAGGCGATGAACCTGGCGGCGCTCTACACGCTGCCCGTGATCTTCTTCCTGGAGAACAACTACTACGCGGTCTCGACGGCGGTCTCCGAGCAGACGCGCGAGACAAGGCTCACCTCGCGCGGCCCCATGCTCGGCATTCCCGCCATCGAGGTCGACGGCATGGACCTGATCGCGGTCAGGCGCGCCATGCAGGAAGCGCGGGGACTGATCGAGACGCGCGGCGGTCCCGTGATGATCGAGGCGCAGTGCTATCGCTACGCGCATCAGACCGGCGGCCGGCCCGGCAGCGACTTCGGCTATCGCACGAAGGAAGAAGAGGCGCTCTGGCGCGCCCGCGATCCCCTGGCGACGGTGCCGCGGCGGTTGCAGGCCATGGGCGTGCTCGACGCCGCCGGCGCGGAGCGCCTCGATGCGAAGGTGCTGGGCGTGATCGCGGGCGCGGTGGAGGCGCTCACGGAAAGGACGCCGGGCGCCAACGCGCTCAGCGTCAAACCGGCGCTCTGGCCGAAGCGCGAGAGCGTCGACGAGGGCATCCGCGGCGATCTCTCGGAATTCAAGACCGAGCGATTCCGCGAGCTTGAGGATTTCGCCCCATCCGAGCTTGGTGAGACGAAATTCGTCACGGCCATGGCGGATGCGCTCACGCGCAACATGGAGCGCGATCCCGCCGTGGTCGTGCTGGGCGAGGACATCCATCGCCTCAAGGGCGGCGTCAGCGGCGCCACGCGCGGCGCGCTCGAGCGCTTCCCCGAGCGCATCTTCGCCACGCCCATCGTCGAGAACGGCTTCGTGGGAATGGCGCTGGGTGCCGCGATCTGCGGGCTGCGGCCGATCTGCGAGATCATGTTCGGCGATTTCTGCATCCCCGCGGCGGATCAGCTCTTCAACCAGGCCGCCAAGATCCGGCACATGTTCGGCGGCAAGTTCAACGTGCCGCTGGTCGTGCGCGTGCGCGTCTCGCCGAGCGCGGGCTTCGGCTCCCAGCACTCGATGGACCCGAGCGGGCTCTTCGCGCTCTATCCGGGCTGGCGGATCATCGCCCCCTCGACACCCTTCGACTACATCGGGCTGATGAACTCGGCGGTGCGGTGCAACGACCCCGTGGTCATCATCGAGCACGCCGAGCTGTTCCAGAACGCGGGGCTCGTGCCCACCGGCGATCTCGATTATTGCATCCCGCTCGGCAAGGCGAAGGTCGTCCGCCCCGGCAGCGCCTGCACGGTGCTGGCGGCCGCCACCATGGTGAAGGCCGCAGCCGAGGCCGCCGAGGAGACACAGATCGACGCGGAGGTGATCGACCTGCGCAGCCTCGACCCGACCGGACTCGACTGGTCCACCATCGAGGCCAGCGTCAAACGCACCAATCGCATCGTGATCGCGGAGCAGACGGCGCGCGGCACCGCGGTCGGCGCGCGCATTGTCGACGAGCTGCAGACGCGCCTCTTCGACTACCTCGACCACGAGATCGTCCGCGTGACCGGCGGCCTCGCCGCCCCCGTGGTCTCCAAAGTGCTGAACCAGGCGGCGCTCGCGGGCCAGGCCGAGGTGGCGCGCGGGCTCAGGGCGGTGATGGCCTGAGGGTGCGGGCGCCGCTTCTATCGACAGGGTGCGTCCTTCGACTCGCCGCCCAAGCGCGGCGGCTCAGGATGAGGAGCATTCAGTTCAAAACGACAATGCGCCTCATCCTGAGCCGACCGCGTAGCGGGCGAGTCGAAGGACGCACCCAGCACGCCGCAATCAGCGGCCTGCTCAATCGCCGAGCTTGACGATGCCCGATCTCGCGAGGTCGTCGATCGCGGCGTCTTCGAGGCCGAGGGAGCGCAGGACGGCGCAGCTGTCGGCGCCTGCTGTGGGCGGGTCGGCTCGGACGGTGAAGGCAGCGCCGTCGATCTCGATGGGCAAGCGCGGTACCTTCACCACCTTGCCGTCGGGCATGCGGCTTTCGCGGAGCCGGCCTTCGGCGTTGAGGTGGGGATCGTCGAAGAGGTCGACGGGGGTGTTGACGGGCGCGAAGGCGAGCTCCGCCTCCTCGCATTTCGCGAGCAGCTCTGCTGCCGGGAATTTCTTGAAGAATTCGGCGAGCAGAGGCACGAGCCGCGCGCGGGCGAGGACACGCGCGGTGTTGCTGTCGAAATCCCGCACGTCCAGCAGGTCGGCCCTCGAGAATACCGCGCAGAAGCGCTTCCACTGGGTGTCGGTGACGATGCCGATGAAGATCGGTTTGCCCTCGCTGCTCTCGAAGATGTCGTAGACGCCCCAGGCGCTGTTGCGGATCGACATCGGCTGTAGCGGTCCCGTCAGATAGACCGAGTTCACCATGTGCTGGCCCATGAGGAAGGCCGCGGCCTCGTAGAGGCCGGAGGTGACGCGGCCGCCCTTGCCGGTGCGGTCGCGCTCGCGGAGCGCCGCCAAGATGCCGATGACCGCGCCGAAGCCGCCCATGACGTCGATCACCGATGCGCCCGCCCGCAGCGGCCGGCCCGGCGGCCCCGTCATATAGGCGAGCCCGCTCATCATCTGCACGACCTCGTCGAGCGCGCGGCGCTGCTCGTAGGGGCCGCTGAGGAAGCCCTTGAGCGAGGCGTAGATGAGCCGCGGATTGAGCCGCGACACCGCTTCGTAGCCGAGGCCCAGCCGCTCCATCGTGCCGGCGGCGAAGTTCTCGATCAGCACATCGCTCTTGCGCAGCA
>DATMMM010000115.1:0-20700 GCA_035569735.1 Allostellaceae bacterium
ATGGCGCCCGACGCACCGCTGCTGCACGACGATCTCTTTACGCAGGGCGTCGACCCCGCGCCGACTAAGCCCTCCAACATCGCCAAGCGCGTGCACTTCGAGCTGGGCGACGTCGCCGCCGGATTCCGCGAGGCGGAAGTCGTGGTCGAGGGGCGCTACGCGACCCAGCCGGTGCATCAGGCCTATATCGAGCCGCACGCCTGTGTGGCGAGCTGGAACGCCGACGGCCAGAGCCATGTCTGGACCAGCAGCCAGGGCCAATTCATGGTCCGCGCCTACTGCGCCAAGCTGCTGGACATGCCGATCGCCAATCTCCGGGTGACGCCCGCGGAGATCGGCGGCGGCTTCGGCGGCAAGACGCTGGTCTACCTGGAGCCGGTGGCGCTGCTGCTGTCGCGCAAGTCCGGCCGGCCCGTGCGGATGGTGATGTCGCGCGAGGAGGTCTTCCGCGGCACCGGCCCCACCTCGGGCGCGGCGGTCGAGGTGAAGCTCGGCGCCAGGAAGGACGGCCGGATCACCGCGGCGGCGACGGTGCTCAAATATCAGGCGGGCGCCTTCCCTGGCTCGCCGATCGGGCCTGGCTGCATGACCGGCTTTGCCATGTACGACCTGAAGAACGTCGACATCACCGGCTACGACGTGGTCTCCAACCGGCCGAAGGTCGCGGCCTACCGGGCGCCGGGCGCGCCGATCGCGTCCTTTGCGGTCGAGAGCGCCATGGACGAGCTCGCCCGCAAGCTCGGCATGGACCCGATCGCGCTCCGCGAGAAGAACGCCGCCAAGGACGGCACCAAGGCCGCCTATGGGCCGACGCTCCGGGATATCGGCTATGTCGAGACCCTCGAAGCGGCCAAGAACCACCCGCACTACAAGACCAAGCTCGGGCCCAATCAGGGCCGCGGCGTAGCGTCGGGCTTCTGGTTCAACATCGGCGGTGAATCGAGCGCCGCCGTACACATCGCCGAGGACGGCACCGTGGCGGTGGTCTCCGGCAATCCCGACATCGGCGGTTCCCGCGCCTCGCTGGCGATGATGGCGGCGGAGGTGCTGGGCATCCCGGTCGAGCGCGTGCGGCCGGTGGTGGGCGACACCAGCTCGATCGGCTACAGCTTCCTGACCGGCGGCAGCCGCGTCACGTTCGCGACGGGCATGGCGACCGTGCAAGCCGCGGAGAATGTGGTCGAGCAGCTGAAGAAACGCGCAGCGATGATCTGGGAAATCAGCGCCGATGCCGTCGAGTGGAAGGACGGCGCCGCCTATCCCGCGGGGCCCAATGCCGGCGATTTCGACCCGCTGTCGCTCGAGGCGATCGCGGCGAAGTCGGCCAAGACCGGCGGGCCGATCGGCGCCGAGACCTCCATCAACGCGCAAGGTGCGGGGCCGGGTTTCGCCACGCATATCTGCGACGTCGAGGTCGACAAGGAGACCGGCTACGTCAAGATCCTCCGATACACCGCGACGCAGGACGTCGGCCGCGCGATCCACCCGAGCTACGTCGAGGGCCAGGTGCAGGGCGGCGTCGCTCAAGGCATCGGCTGGGCGCTCAACGAGGAGTACGTCTACGACGCCAAGGGCCGGCTGGAGAATCCCGGCTTCCTCGATTACCGCGTGCCCGTGGCCTCGGACCTGCCGATGATCGAGGCCGTGCTGGTGGAGGTGCCGAACCCCAAGCATCCCTTCGGCGCCCGCGGCGTCGGCGAGGTGCCGATCGTACCGCCGATGGCGGCGGTGGCGAACGCAATCCGCGACGCCATCGGCATTCGCATGCCGAACCTGCCGATGTCGCCGCCCAAGCTCCGCGCCGCCATCGACGAGGCCGCGAAGTAGGCGCCATGCCGAAGGTCGTCCTCTCGGGCACCGCCGTCCGCCGGTTCACCGGCGGCCAGACGGAGCTCGAGGTGAAGGCCACGACCTTCCGCCGCCTGGTGCTCGAGCTCGACCAACGCTTTCCTGGGCTCGGCCGCCAGGTCGAGGACGGCATGGCGATCGCGATCGACGGCACGCTCTACCAGGACGCCTACAACGCGCCGCTCGGCGCCGAGAGCGAGATCTACCTGATCCCGAGAATCGCCGGCGGGTGACGCGTCGGGTCGGGATGCCGCGAAGGATCGTGAGAGGTGTTCTGGGCGCGCTTCTTCTCGTCCTCGGGCACCTGTCGTTGGCCTACGCGGAGCCCTCGGCTCCGTGGCCCGACACGCCCGTCGCCCGCCTCGAGGCGCTGGCTCTCATCGAAACGCTGAATGCCGAGATCCTGGCGAGCCGCAGCGCCACGCTGACGCTCGAGACATGGTGCGCCGACCACGGTCTCGCCGGCGCCGCCGAGCCGAAGATCGTGGCGCGCCAAGTGGCGGGCAAAGAGCGACCGCCGACGCCCGAGCAGCGGCAACGGCTCGAGGTCGGCCCGAGCGAGGCGATCAAGGTCCGTCACGTGCAGCTGCTCTGCGGCGACCGCGTCTTCTCGGAAGCCGATAACTGGTACGTGCCGGCGCGCTTGACGGCGGAGATGAACCGCCTGCTCGAGACGACCGCCACGCCCTTCGGCAAGGCCGTGCTGGACCTGCACCCCTACCGCCGGACCTTCGCGGCGACGGTCCTGTGGCGGCCGCTGCCCGAGGGCTGGGAGACCCGGCCGCTCCCCGCGGCGCCCCGGGATGCCACGCAGAGCCTGCCGATGCCCGACGCGCTTTTCGAGCATCGCGCCGTGCTCTACACCGAGGACGGGAAGCCGTTCTCGGAGGTCGACGAGGTCTACCAGCGCGCCTTGCTCGATTTTCCGCCGCCTGCGCCCTAGGCCGGCTCCCGCCGGGGCCTCCCTTCGCCAAGCCCCAAAAGGATGAGGGGGCGTGCGGGCATGCCTGTGACCTCTTGGTCACGGGGCCTGTTAAGGCCGATTTAACCTGGACCTCCGCACCCTACCGAAAGAGGAGCAGCCGCCAGAATCCCGCAGGTGATCCGCGTGAGCGACCGTGAAGCGCTGGGCACGAGGTGCCTGTCCATGTCTGACGCATCGGCAGCGCTGATCGACGTTCGCGACCGACTGCGCGGCAATCCGACGGTCCGAGTCCGAGCCGACGCGGCCAAACATGTCGCCGACCTGCTTTCGTCCGAGACTATGGCCCCGGCCGAGCGCGAGGCCGCGCTTGCGATCCTGGAGGAGCTCGCCCGAGACGTCGAGCAAGAGGTGCGCAATTCCCTCGCGATCCACGTCGCGAGTTGCGCGATCCTGCCGCCCATGCTGGCCCGCACGATCGCGGCCGACTTGGAAACCATCTCGATTCCGTTCATCCAACTGTCGCCCGCGCTTTCGGAATCCGATCTCGTCTCGATCGCCCGCCTCGGCAGCGCCGCCAAGCAGGTGGCGGTCGCCACGCGTGAGCGCGTCAGCGGACGCGTGACGAAGGTGCTGGTGGCGACACGCACCGCCGCGGTGGTGGCCGCGCTGCTTCGCAACCGCGGAGCCGAGATATCGGAGCCCTCCTATCACATGATCATGGACGGGTTCGCGAGCGACACCGCGGTCCAAGGCTTATTGGTCGAGCGCGTGGCGCTGCCGCTGACCCTGACGGAGCGGCTCATCCAGGTGGTCTCCGAGGGACTCCGCAACCGGCTGATCGAGAAGCACGCGCTCCCGCCGGAGATCGCCACGGAACTCTTGAACCAGGCGCGCGAGCGCGCGCTGTTCCATAGCGCCGCCTCGGCGCCCCGCGCCTTCAATGTCGAGGCTTTCGCGATCCGGCTCAACAGCAAGGGGAAGCTGACCCCGACCTTGCTGATGCGTGCGCTCTGCTTGGGCGACCTGCCCTTCTTCGAGTCCGGAATGGCCGTGCGCGCCGGCATCGCCGTGAGCAACGCGTCCGAGCTCATCGCGGATCGCGGCCCGCTCGGCTTCAAGGGTCTCTATGATAAGGCGAGATTGCCGGCCGAGCTGTTTCGCGCGTTTCGTGCGGCGCTCGACGTCATCGGCGAGATGCGGGAAGGCGGGCAGGACCTCTGGAGCCCGGCCACCACTCAGCTCATCCTCGATCGGGTGATGCGCGCCTACGATGAGGCGTGCCCCTCCGGCCTGGAATATCTCCTGAGCCAGATGTCGCGCCAAATCCTCGGCCGCGCCGACCAGCACAGCCGGTCTTAGCCGCTCTCGCGAGATCGGGCGAAAGTCGCCCCGGCGACCCATCGGCCGGGACGCGGGGAAAATGGTAAAGCAGGGCACGGTCTTTGCCGCGGTTCGCCGCCAGCTCCAGCCCGCAACCCCGCGATACCGCACATTTCACAAGCGAGTGCGATCTGTTATGTTCACGCAACGTTAACGGGCTGTCGATTGAATGCCCGTTCTGGGGCCAGCCGCCCGACACTCTTGGTACTCCCTGGGAGCGGAGCAGTGGACGATACATTGCCGATGGGCGGGCACGATGTGGCACCAGCCAGCGGACCGCAAGTGGCCAAGACGCGGCCGCAAAGCGCACGAGATCCTGGGCAGATCGGTGTCGTCACGGCGGTATCGGGAGCCCGGCTCTCCTTCGCGCTGCTGAACTCGGCGCTGGTGAGCAGCGGTCAAGCCGATTACGGGCGCGTGCAGGTCGGCGCTCTCGTCAAGATCTCGACCCCCGGCACCTCGGCCTTCGGCTTCATCGAGAGCATCGCCTTCCAGCGCGCACCCACGAGCGGAGCGCCGGACAGCCTCGCCGTCGCCAACGTCGAGCTCCTGGGCGAGATCGCGGACCGGGCATCGGATTCCAGTCGCGCTTTCTTGCGCGGAATCTCCAACTATCCCGTCCTCGCCGCCCCGGTCTTCATGGCCAGCCCGGACGATCTCACCTTCATCTATGCGAAGCCCAAAACCTGGACGGTGCCGATCGGGACGCTCTATCAGAACCCCGATCGAACCGCGCACCTCCTGCTGGAAGAGTTCCTGTCCCGGCATTCGGCGATCCTGGGCACCACCGGCACCGGCAAATCCTGCGCCTTGGCGCTCATTCTCCACGCCTTGCTGAAGCTGAATCCGAATGCTCACGTCGTGCTGCTCGATCCGCACGACGAATACACCTCCGCCTTCCAAGGCATCGCCGACTGCATCACGCCGCGCAATCTGCAGCTGCCGTATTGGCTGCTCAGCTTCGAGGAGATCAGCGAGCTTTTCTGCAGCCGCGACCTCAATGAGCGCGGCCGCGAGATTCCCATCCTCAGAGACGCCATCGTCCGGTCCAAAAACGATTACACCGGCAAGCCCAGCGAGAACTCCCGCCTGACCGCCGATACGCCGGTGCCCTACCGGATCATGCATCTGGTGCAGAACATCAGCGCCGCCAGCGGCAGGCTCAACAAGCCGGACGACACCAAGCCCTACCTCCGCCTGGTCGCCCGGATCGAGTCTCTCGCCCGCGACAAGCAATATGACTTCATGTTCGGCGGCGCCATCACCGACAACATGGGCATGGTGCTGTCGCGGCTCTTGCGGATTCCGGTCAGCGGACGTCCGATCACCATCTTCGACATGTCGGCGGTGCCGTCGGAGGTGGTCGACATCGTGGTGTCCCTGATGTGCCGATTGATCTTCGATTTCGCGCGCTGGGCCAGCCGGGATCAGGGTTTCCCGACCTTGCTGGTCTGCGAGGAGGCGCACCGCTATTTGCCGCGCGACGAGTCGATGGGCTTCGAGCCGACCCGGCGCGCCATCTCGCGCATCGCCAAGGAGGGTCGCAAGTACGGCGTCTCCTTGTGCCTCGTCACGCAGCATGTCTCTGAGATCTCCGAGCGCGTTCTCTCTCAGTGCAGCACCATCCTGGCGCTCCGCCTCAGCAACGAGGCCGACCAAGCCTTCATTCGGCGCGCGCTCACCGACAATGCCGGGGGCTTGCTCAGCGCGCTTCCGGCGCTGCAGCGGCAAGAGGCCATCGCCTTCGGCGAGGGCGTGCCGCATCCCATGCGCATCCGCTTCGCCGACCTCGGGCCCACGCTGCGGCCCAAGAGCAATACGGCGAGCTTCCACGACGCCTGGAAGCAGGACCTCCGGGACTTCGACTTCGTGGACGACATCATCGCGCGCTGGCGCGAGCAGTCTTACTGAGCTGCTTCATCCGGTAGCCCGACCGCCAAAAATCCGATCCCGGTGATCTGGTACAACAGGTTCTACGAGGTGCAGAAGCACCTCGCGGTGACGCGGCACATCTACAACAACATGATCCACACCGTGAGCGCCGCGACCTGGGCGAAGCTTCGGCCCCGACCAGCAGGCAATCTTCCGCGAGGAGAGCGCCGCCGCCGGCGACCTGATGCGCAAGCTGATCGGGGACGACGAGGCCGACCAGATCAAGAAGCTCGAGGCCGCGGGGATGCAGGTGACGCGCCCCGACCTGGCGCCCTTCCGCGCGCGGATGGAGCCTGCCTACCAGCGCATCGCCGACTACGCCGGCGCGGACAACGTGAAGAAATTCCGCGACCTGGTGGAGCAGGGCCGGAAGGCGTGAGGCAGGCGCTATGCCCGATTTGCTAAGGCGCCGTGGACGGCCGAGATGACGCGGCCGACCTGCTCCTCCGTGAGCTGGGGGAACATGGGCAGGCTCAGCACCTCGCGGGCGGCGCGCTCCGTCTCGGCCAGGCCCGCGGGGCCGATCGCGAGGCGGCCCTGATAGGCGGGCTGCAGGTGCACCGGCACGGGATAATGGACGTTGGTGCCGATGCCGCGCTCGCGGAGCGCGCGCTGCAGCGCGTCGCGTTGCGGCGTGCGCACGACATACTGGTGGAAGACGTGGGTGGCGCCGCTCCGGCGCGCCGGAAGCTGGAGCGGAAGGTCCGCCAGCCCGCTGTCGTAGGCCGCGGCGATCTCGCACCGGCGCTGGTTCTCCGCCTCCAGCATGGTGAGGCGCACGCGCAGGATCGCGGCCTGGATCTCGTCGAGCCGCGAGTTCACGCCGGCGATATCGCTGACGTAGCGGCTGCGCCAGCCGTATTGCCGGAGCGCCCGCAGCCGCTCGGCGAGCGCATCGTCGCCGGTCACCACCATGCCGCCGTCGCCGAGCGCCCCCAGGTTCTTGGTCGGATAGAAGCTGAAGGCGGCGAGCCGGCCGATGCTGCCGACCGTGCGCGTGCCCGAGAGAGCGCCGTGGCTTTGCGCGGCGTCCTCGACCAGCGCGGCGCCCGCGCGCTTAGCCGCGGGCTCGATCGCGGCGAGATCCGCCGGCTGGCCGTAGAGATGCACGGGCATTACCGCGGCGATCCGGCCGGGTGGCCGGGCCAGCACGTCGGCAAGCGCACGCGGCGACATCGTGCACGTGCCGGGCTCGATGTCGACCAGCAGGGGCTTGGCCCCCGCGAGTTCGATCGCCGCCACCGTCGCGACCGCCGTGTGCGAGACCGTGATCACGTAATCCTCGGGGCCGACGCCGAGCGCGCGCAGTGACAGGATCAGCGCGTCCGTGCCGCTCGCCACGCCGACGCCATGGCTCACGCCCGTGAAGGCCGAAAATTCCTGCTCGAAGCCCTGCACCTCACGCCCGAGGATGTAGCTGCCGCTCTCGATGACCTGGATGATCGCGATCTCGATGCGTGAGCGCAGCGCCAGCATTCCCGCGCGAGGATCGCTCTGCGGTATCGGCAGGTCGGGCATAGTCCTCCAGGTCGGCTTTTGCCGACCATTTAGACATAGTTCGCGAGCCGAGTGCGGAAGAATTCCAGAGATTGTTCCAGACCCGCGCGGATGCCGACCCGCGGTTGCCAGCCCGTGGCACGCCTAAAGGTTGTGTCGTCGGCCCAATAGTCGCCGATATCGATGGCTTTGCGCTCAGCCGGAAATTCCCTCATCACGAAGCCGCCGCCGCCGTTCGCGGCCACCAGCGCCTCCGCCACGTCCTTGAGCGTGAGCGCGCCCTCGCCGCCGATGTTGTAGACGCCGCCCTCGGTCGCGGGCGTCGCCGCCGCCAACAGGAAGGCGTCGGCGGCATCCTCCACATAGGTGAAGTCCCGCTTCTGCCCGCCACCCCAGAGCTCGAAGGGCCGGCCTTCCAGCACCGCACGCAGCCAGACGCCCACGAAGGTCTGCCGGGCGTCGCGGATGCGCATCCCGGGCCCGTAAGTATTGGTGAGCCGGAGCGCTGTCGTGCGCAGGCCGTGGACGCGGTGATAGAGCAGGTGAAAGGCCTCGCCCGCGAGCTTGTCGATGCCGTTCACATCGATCGGCCTCAGCGGGTGGCGCTCGTCCACGGGGAGATAGTCCGGCTTGCCGTAGATCTGGCGCGTGCTCGCGTAGACGATCCGCAAGCCCGGATTGACCGCGCGCGCGCTCTCGAGCAGCGCCAGCTGGGCGCGCACGTTGACGTCGAGGTCGACGAGCGGCGCTTGCATGGAGCCCAGGTGGCTGGATTGCGCCGCCAGATTGAACAAGACATCGCGGGCGAGGAGCGCGCGGCGGACCGCATCGGCGTCTCGAATGTCGGCGATCACCGCCTCGAACTTGCCTTCGAGCCCCTCGAGGTTCGTCCGATTGGCCCCCGAGTCGGGGTCGAGATTGTCGAGCACGCGCACCTGCGAGCCCGCCGCCACCAGGCGCCGCGTCAGCGCGGATCCGATCAGGCCGAACCCTCCCGTGATCAGGATCTTTGCGGCTTTGAACGAGGTGGCGGGGCCGGGTGCGGGCGTCGCCGAAGCAGCCGTCATGGCGAGACTCTTGACCTCGGGACTCTCGTGACGGAAAAGGCGGCCAGGGGAAAAGCACGTTCGTGGCTATGGCATCCGCGAGGAGATTGCTTGTGTGCGCCGCCGCGCTTGCGGCCGTGGTGCCCTTGATCGCCGGCTGCGCTTCGTCGCCGCCGGCACCGCTCCCCGCGCCCGGCTCGGCGCTCCTCGGCGAGCAATGCCTCAATGATCTCAGCACCCGTGGGATCAGCTATGGCGTGGGGGCCATACCGGTCGGCATGGGACCCTGCGCGGTCGAGAACCCGGTCCAGGTCACCGGCACCGGCATCGCCTGGAATCAGCCCGCGGTGATGAGCTGCGGGCTTGCCGACCGCCTCGACCGGTTCCTGGTCGAGGCCGCCGAGCCGCTCGCCCGGCGCTATCTCGCAACCGACATAGTCCGGCTCGATCATCTGGGCGCTTACTCTTGCCGGCGAATTGAGAGCATGGCCGGGCGCTGGAGCGAGCACGCCGCCGGCCGCGCGATCGATGTCTCGGGTTTCCTGATGAAGAGCGGCGAGCGCGTGACCGTCGACAAGGATTGGCGGGCGCCCGGCCCCAAGCGCGACTTTCTGCGCGCCGTCGCCAAGCACGCCTGCGATTATTTCAACGTCGTGCTCACCCCCGACAGCGACAAATTCCACTACAACCACCTCCACCTCGACATCGGCCGCTGGCGATCCTGCCAAGCGTAACCGGCCTCGCATCGGCGTGGTGCGTCCTTCGACTCGGCGCTTCGCGCCGGCTCAGGATGAGGGCGATTGAGTGCCGCTGGCTAGCTAAGTTTCCTCATCCTGAGCCGCGCGCCATTTGCGCGCGAGTCGAAGGACGCACCGACTGCAGCCAGAGTCGCACTTAGCCCGATGCATCCGCAAGCCCGCATGATGCTCATCAACCAGACGCCGCCAGATCGTGCTCATATGCGAAGAGCGGCGCCCTTTGAAGGCGCCATCGTGGCGCCGTTACTGCTCCTGTATGCTCCGAGAGAAGCATGGGGATAGAGGGACCGTAGCCAACGTCAAGAAAGGGCTTCTGACAGCGCCGGGCGAGTAGTGGAAACATCTACGCTGGGTGAAGCGAGTGTTTTGGAAGCGCGAACGAAAGGTGGCGAGAAAGCTCGCTCGCCGCGAAGCACGGTCAGCGTCGGCGCTCCGGCAAGATCGCGAAAATAAAGCCCTATAGGCCCCGAAAAGCGGCCTGATCGCCGTTATCCTCGTCCACTTCCTCCGCGAAGAGTGACGTCCAGTGCTCGGCGGCTTCGGCAAGCGGGATCGGCGGCGTCGTCTCCGCATAGAGCGTGCGGGCCTCGCTCGCGGGGCCGCGGCGCGGGGTGAGCGCCAGTACCTCGATCCGCCGCTCGACGCGACCGAGGCGGAGCGTCAGCCGGTCGCCGACGCGCACCGCCTGGTGCGCTTTCTGGACCACGATGCCGCCGAGCACGACCTGATCGCTCGTGCAGAGCCGGGTAGCGAGCGCGCGGCTCCGCACGAAGCGCGCGCACCAGAGCCAGCGGTCGAGGCGTTGGGTCGCAGCCGGAGGCGTCGGCGCCATCGACTCAGCGGGCCAGGCGCAAGGCGCCAAGCTTGGCGAAGGGCCCGTCGGTGGGTGCCGCATGCCGGGCCGGCTTGCGGGACTGCGGCCGGCGCCGGGCATGGAACATGACGCCGCTTGCATCCATCACCGCGCGGTAGCCGAGCGCGGCCAGCACGCCCGCCAACTCGTCCTTGCGGCAGCCGGCGATGGCGACCAACTCCGGCACCGGCGCGAACGGTCCCAGGCGCGCCAAGCGCCGCGCTGCCATCGCGAGGCGCTCGACCCGATCGACGCGGAGCGCGCGCGGGCCCAGCACGCGATAGCCCATCGCCTCGTAGAGACCCTCGGCAAGGCCAGGGTCGCGGACCGGCGACACGCCGCGCACGGGCGGCAGCGGCAGCGGAGCGCCCGCGCGCACGGACCAGAGCAGCGCCGCCATGCCGCCCGCGCGCGCGTTCAGCAGCGGCGCGAGGTAGACGGCTTCGGTGCCGAGCCGGACGCCCAGGTGGGCGAGGCGCTTGCGCGCGGGCTTGTCGAGCCCCGCCGCCTGACCGTCGATCCGGGCGATCAGCAAAGTGCCGAGCGCCTCCACGAGCTGATAGGCGAGGCCGCGGCTTGCGCCTTCGAGGCTCGCCTCGGCGAGCCGGAACAGCGGCGCCAGCGGCTGGCGGATCTGCTCGCGCACCGCCTCGGCGAGCCGCCGCCGCACCATCTCGCGGTGCGCGCCATCCAGGAACTCCGCCGGCAGCACGTCGATCTTGGGCTGCAGCACGTGATCGCCGGCGGTGAGGCGCGCGACCGCCCCGCCGCGCCAGAGCACCATGCCCTCGGGCGTGAGCGCAAATTCGTCTGCAGGCGCGGCGGCGAGCGCCGCGGCTCGCTCGGCGATCTCGGAGCGCAGCACCCGGTTGGCAGCGGCCAGCAAGGTCCGCGCGGCCTCGTCGGTGGCGGCGGTGTCCGGACGAAAGCGGAATCCCTCGAGCTGGCCGACATAGTGGCCTTCGACCTTCACCTCGCCGTCGCGGCTCACGGAAGCGAGCAGCGCCTGCGCGCCCGCGAGTTGGCGTACCAGGAAGGCTGCGCGGCGATCGACGAAGCGCTGAGTGATGCGGTCATGGAGCGCGTCCGACAGGCGATCCTCGATGGCGCGGGCGCGTTCCTGCCAGTGGGGCGCGTCGGCGAGCCAGTCGGCGCGGTGCGAGATGAAAGTCCAGGTGCGGACATGCGCGATGCGCGCCATCAGCGTGTCGATGTCGCCGTCGGCGCGGTCGAGCCGCGCCACGTGACCCGCGACCCAATCGGTCGGCAGCCGCTCGGTCGGCCCCGAGAGGTGGCGGTAGATCTGCGCCAGGAGCTTGGCATGGGTATCGCTCATGACCTTGCGGAAATCCGGGATCTGGCAGACTTCCCAGAGCAGGCGCACGGCGGCGGGCGTGTCGGCGGTTTGGGTGATCTCCGGCATGCGCGCGAGCGCTTGGAGCGCGCGATGATCGTCTGCCTCGCGCGCGGGCACCAGACCGGGACGACGCGGCCGCTCCTCCAGGCTCTTCAGCAGCTGGCCGACCGAGCGGAACTCGAGCCGCGAGTTCCGCCAATAGAGCCGGGTCAGCGGATCGAAGCGGTGGTTCTCCACGGCTTCCACGATCTCGGGATCGATGCCGTCCTCATCGGCGCTGACGCCGAAGGTGCCGTCGCTCATGTGCCGGCCCGCGCGGCCCGCGATCTGCGCGATCTCGGGCGCGGTCAGTCGGCGCGGCTCTCGACCGTCGAACTTCACCAGCTTCGCGAAGGCGACGTGGTCGAGGTCCATGTTGAGGCCCATGCCGATGGCATCGGTCGCCACCAGATAGTCGACCTCGCCGGACTGGAAGAGCCCGACCTGCGCGTTCCGGGCGCGCGGGCTCAAAGCTCCCATCACCACCGCGGCGCCGCCGCGCTGGCGGCGCATCAACTCGGCGATGGCGAACACGTCCGCGACCGCGAAGGCCACCACCGCGCTTCGGGGCGGCAACCGCGTCACTTTTTTGACGCCGGTGTAGCTGAGGGTCGAGAAGCGCGGCCGGCCCGTCACCTCCGCGTCCGGCACCAGCCGGCGCAGCAGCGGCTTGATGGTGTCGGAACCCAGCATCAGGGTCTCGTGGCGGCCGCGCGCCTCCAGCAGCCGCTGGGTGAACACGTGCCCGCGCTCGGGGTCGGCGCAGAGCTGGATCTCGTCGACCGCGAGAAAGTCCACGGGCCGGTCGAGCGGCATCGATTCGACCGTGCACACGAGATAACTGGGGTTTGGTGGGAGGATTTTCTCCTCTCCGGTGATCAGCGCCACCGCTCGCGCACCCTTGGCCCTCACCACCCGGTCGTAATTCTCCCGCGCCAGCAACCGGAGCGGGAAGCCGATCATGCCGGACTGGTGCCCGAGCATTCGCTCGATGGCGTAATGGGTCTTGCCGGTATTGGTCGGCCCGAGGACGGCGACGAGACGCGGGGCGAAACTCAGCGGGCCCATAAGGCTAGAATCGGGTCTTCCAGGTGGAAACGCAAGATGAGACCGGCAGAAGACCGCTAACGCAACGCGGATGGTGCGGAGCGCCGGCCCTGCCCGCTATGATTGCCGGGCGGAGTCGGATCGGAGGCTGTGGCGGGCTATGCGTATGCTGGGGCTTATGGTGGTGCTGATACCGCTGCTCCTGGCGGCCTGCGGCGACGATGGCGATGCGCCCGCAGCGACCGCAGCTCCTGCACCAGTCGAACCCGCTCCGACGCCGGCACCGCCAGCGACGGCCGCGGTGCCGCTTCGTCAGACGCCCGAGGGACTGCTGGGATTTCCCGCTGCACGGCCGAGCGCGCCCGGCGCGCCTGCGGGCGCTCCCGGCGTAAGCGCGGCTCCGGAGCTGCCCGAGGACGCGCCCCCGAGCGAGGCCGAGGTGCGCGGGCTCTATGAGGGCATCATGTACACCTATGCCTTCGACGCCTGCGGCTTGTCGCTCGTCGGGGAGACGGCCCGGCAGGACATCGAGCAAAAGATCGAGATCTGCCCGAATCCACCGTTGCGCAAGGACACTTTTCGCACGGTCTATCACCGTGCCATCGAGGTCGCCGAGCAGAACCCCGATAAGATGCGCGCGAGCGCCGGCCAAGCCTGCCCCGACAAGCGCGAGTTCCTGCGCCGGGTCATGAGCCATGCGGGCGAGCTGCAATTCGACGACAGCCAGCCGCCGGATTGTGGCCTGCTGAACCCACCGCCGCCCGGGGCAGCCCCCGCTAACCCCGATGGGGCGGATCCTTCGAAGGGACAAAAACCGTTTTGAGTTCAAATGCTTGAACCCGGCAGGCGAGCGGAATAGAGTCTCGATAGCGAGCGTTATTGCCACGGCCCAGGAGGACCACGCCATGGCTATTCGCATCCCCTCGACCCGCGCCGGCTGGCTGCGGTTGGGACTCGGATTGATGGCTGTGATCGTCGCTGTCCTGATTGGCCTCTCGGGGATGCCGGCTTCGGCCGATCGCGCTGACCTGACGCTCAACTGGGACGGCCGGCACCACCAGGCCTGGAACGGCGGTGCGCCAGGCTCGCCCTATTACGCCCCGCGGGGCTATTCCCGCCAGCCGCAGGTCGCCTGCGGCACCAACACGGTGATGGGCGCGGCTTTCGGCGCGGGGGTGGGCGGCCTGATCGGCTCCCAGCTTTCCGAGCGCCCCAGCGATGCCGGCCCCACCGTGATGGGCATGCTGCTGGGTGCCGTCCTCGGCGGCGCCATCGGCCAGTCCGCCGACCGCGCCAACGGCTGCTGAGCCGACTTAACCACTCCCGGACCGGACGGCCCCGCGCGGAGTCTTGCGCCGCGCCGCGGGTCTCATCATATGTGAGGCCGCCCAGATCCCTTTCGGTCGGACGGAGAGGCCATGGCTGCGGAGAAGCGAACTTTTCAAGCGGAGGTGAGCCGCCTCCTCGATATCGTCGCCCATTCGCTCTATAGCCAGAAAGAGATCTTCCTCCGCGAGCTGATCTCGAACGCATCCGACGCCTGCGACCGGCTACGCTACCTGGCGCTGACCCAGCCGGCGCTCATCGGCGAGGACGCTGCCTTCCGGGTCGTGCTCGAGCCCAACGCCCAGCGGCGCACGCTCACCGTCTCCGACAACGGCATCGGCATGAGCCGTGAGGAGCTGATCGAGAACCTCGGCACCATCGCGCGCTCCGGCACGGCACAATTCCTCGAGCAGCTCTCCGGCGACGAGCGCAAGGACCGCACGCTGATCGGCCAGTTCGGCGTCGGCTTCTATTCCTCCTTCATGGTGGCTGACCAGGTCGAGGTAGTCTCGCGCAAGGCCGGCGCCGACGAGGCCTCGCGATGGGTCTCCGACGGCAAGGGCGAATTCACGGTCGAGGCGGGCGAGCGCGCCTCGCGCGGCACCACCATCGTGCTGCGGCTGCGCGAGGACGCGGCGGAGTTCGTGGAACCGAGCCGGCTCCGCGACATCGTCAAGACCTACAGCGACCATGTGGCGCTGCCGATCGTGCTCGACCACAAGGGCAAGGAGGAGACGCTCAACGCCGCCTCGGCGCTCTGGATGCGGGCCAAATCCGAGATCAAGCCGGAGCAGTACAAGGAGTTCTATCACCATGTCGGCCATGCCGGCGACGAACCCTGGCTCGCGCTGCATTGGAAGGCCGAGGGCCTGATCGAATACACCGGCCTGCTCTTCGTGCCGTCGGCAAAGCCCTTCGACCTCTTCGACCCGCTTCGGAAGCACCGGCTCAAGCTCTATGTGCGCCGGGTGTTCATCACCGACGATTGCCAGGAGCTTTTGCCGCCCTGGCTGCGCTTCGTGCGCGGCGTTATCGATAGCGAGGACCTGCCGCTCAACGTCAGCCGCGAGATGCTGCAGTCGAATCCGATGCTGGCGCGCATCCGCAGCCAGATCGTCAAGCGCGTGCTCGCCGAGCTGCAAAAGAAGGCGAAGGACGCTCCGGAGGACTACGCGAAGTTCTGGGAGAATTTCGGCGCGGTGCTGAAAGAAGGCCTCTACGAGGATCGGGACGAGCGGGACCAGCTGCTTCCGCTCGCGCGCTTCCGCTCGACCGCATCGGAGGGGCTGGTCTCGCTCGAGGACTACGCGGCGCGCATGAAGCCGGGACAGGAGGCGATCTATACCATCGCCGGCGACAACCTCGACCTCCTCAAGAAGAGCCCACAGCTCGAGGGCTTCCGAGCGAAGGGCGTGGAGGTGCTGCTGCTCACCGATCCCGTCGACGAATTCTGGGCGCCGGCCATCGGCAAGTACAAGGACTGGAGCTTCAAGTCCACAACCCGCGGCGGCGCCGACCTCGCCAAGATCGGCGGCGCCGAGGCGGAGAAGAAGAACGGGGCCGAAGCCGCGAAATCCGATCCCAACGCCGCGAGCGTGGTCGCGATGTTCAAGCTGGCGCTCGGCGAGGCCGTGAAGGACGTGCGGCTGTCCGAGCGCTTGACCGACAGCCCGGTCTGCCTGGTGGCCGACGAGGGCGATCTCGATATCCACCTGGAGCGCATGCTGCGCCAGCATAGGCAGCTCGACGCGCTCAGCAAGCGCATCCTCGAGGTGAACCCGCGCCATCCTCTGGTCGCGCGGCTCGCCTCGCAGATCGGTAAGGACGGCGCCTCCGTGGTGATCTCCGAGGTCGCCTGGGTCCTGCTGGATCAGGCTCGCATCATCGAAGGCGAGTCTCTCCCCGACCCCGCCGCCTTCAGCCGCCGCCTCTCGGCGCTGCTGGAGAAGGGGTTGGGCTGAGGCTACCGCTGGCCGTTCATCGCCGCCGGTGCACCACGGCGCCGGGGTCCGCGTAGACGCGTTCCCAGCGGGGGTCGTGGTCGAGGGCGGCGACGGCCGGCTCGTCGGGCTTCAGCAGCGTCCAGGCGACGCGGTAGCCGTCGAGCTGGTTTGGCAGCGCGGCGCCGTCCGCGGCGAGCGCCGCGGTGTAGTCGCGCATGAAGGCGTCGCCGTAGAGATCGATCCGGCCGTCCACGAAGGGTGCCACGCCCTCGAAAATGAGATAGCCGCCGAAGTCGTAGTCGTTGAAGACGGGACCAGTGAGCCCGGCCTGCCGGGCGGCAGCGAGTGCCGAGGCGGGCGCGATGGCGGGGTTCTCGTGGGTATAGCCGCGCAGCGACGCGACTGCGGTCGTCGCCATAATGAAAAGCACGAGCGCCACGATGCTGCGTACTTGCAGTCTCGCGCGAGAGCGCGAAGAGCGCATGAGGCGCCCGACGGGCTCGGCGAGCAGCAACGGGGCAAGCACCGCCACCAGCTCGGCATTGCGGGCGTGGCTGAGCGCCATCGCGACCAGGCCCGCCACCATCAGCACGCGGGAGAGCGGTGCGCGCAAGCCGATCCCGAGCGCGAAAACCAGCAACGCCGCAAGCCAGAGCACGAGGGGCTCGAAGGGGCCGAGGACGGGCGCGTGCCACTCGCCGACGAAGCTCAGGGCGAAGCCGAGGCTCATGAGCTTGAAGGGAAACCACCAGCCGGCGATGCCCTGGGGGGTCAGCAGCGATGCGATGGCCGCGCCTGCGAGGAAGCGGCCCCAGCCCCAAATCGCCGCGCGCGCCGCTGTCCCAGGGCGTGCGGTGAGGACGGCCTCGACAGCCAGCACCCCGGCGAGGCCGAGCCCGACCACGAAACCACCGTGCAGGTTCGCCCAGAGCACCATCAGCGGCAGGAGCCAGAGCGAGGGTATGCGCGACCGGTCCCGGGCGCGGACCAGCTCCGCGGCCCAAGCGACCAGGACCGGGAGCGCCAACGCGTGCGGCCGCGCCGTCAGATGCGCCGCCATCAGAAAGAACGCCATGGCCGTGGCACCCAGCGCCACGGCGGGCCGCAGGGCGCGCTCGAGCGCCCGCATGAGCAAGCTGAGGCTCGCGGCTGCGGCGAACGCCGTCAGCGCCACCACGCCGGCCCAGCCGAGTGCGCCATAAGCGTCGGCGAGGATCAGCTCGGAGAGCCACTCATGGGCCAGCCACGGCGCGCCCGGAAGCGTGTGCGAAAACGGATCGCTGGTCGGCACCGCCGCGTGCGCCCAGATCCAGCGCCCGGTCGCAATGTGCCAGTAAGTGTCGGGATCGTTGAGCAGCCGCTCGCCGAGGAGCAGCAGCAGGCCATAGAGCGCAGCTCCGAGCCCGAGGGGACCCATGACGGCGGTGGCGATGCGCGTCTCCGCCACCACCCCACTGGAGACCGCCATCGCTCCCGGCTCTGCGCTCATGGGCGCAGAGCATCGGTGAGACAGGCTTAATGCAGCCTTAATGAAGGGCTACGGCCGAGCCTTGCCCAGGCGCTCGGCGGCGAGGATCGGGCCGACCCCCTCGGTTTGGACCAGCACCGCCATATCCTGATCGGGCCGGCCGGCATATTCCTCGACGATATCGGGCGCCACCGAGAGATCGAGGGTCTGCCCTTTCCAAGTACCCAGGGATTCGAAGTGCCGGACGATGTGGTAGTTGATGAGCGTGCTGCCGGCGTTCTCGCCGCGCAGCACCGGCGTCGACCGCTGCCGATCGAAGCAGGCGAGCCAGACCGTGGCGGGCCGTCTAGCCTCCGCGGCACCCACGTGTATGAGGAGACTGCCATCGCTCCCGCGCTCCAGCGCCAGGCTCGGATGCACCGCCGCCCGGTCTCTGGCCTTCTCAACCGCGGCCTCGATCCCGGAGCGATCGGAGCCCACTGTCTCCGCGATCCCGTTCACCACGATCTGCGGCGTATAGACGTAGGAGAGCTTGAACGTGTCCGCGTATTCCCGCTGCCGCCGTGTGGCGAGCTTGCTGGCGTAAGGATCCTTCCAGCCGATGTAGTCCCAGTAGTCCACATGGAAGCTGAGGGCCAGCACGTCTTTCCGCTTGGAAAGCTCGCCCAGCAGTGTGTCGGCGGGCGGGCAGGAGGAGCAGCCCTGGGAGGTGAAGAGCTCGACCACCACCGGGGGCGCCGCACCCTCGGCCTCAGCTGGCTTCGCGCTCATGACCGCCGCCGCAATCATCAGCGTGCAAGCCAAAGCCGCCGTTCGCATGATCATCATGTGCGCATGATGACGTGCTCCCGACAGCTTTGCCAATCAGGCAAATTCACAAACCGGTGATTGTACTCCGCCGCGGCGTGAGCTCGGCAGCCCCGGGGCGCTGGACCCGGCGGGTTAGGCCGCCTTCATCATCTGGCGCAGCACGTAATGCAAGATGCCGCCGTGGCGGAAGTACTCGAGCTCGTCGAGCGTATCGATGCGGCAGAGCAGCTTGATCTCCTCCATCTTGCCGTCCGCGCGATGGACGCGGCAGAGCAGATCGCTGCGCGGCTTCAGGCCTTGCGCCACGCCGAGGATGTCGTAGCGCTCGGTGCCGTCGAGCTTCAGGCTCTGACGCGAGGCGCCGTCCTTGAACTGCAGCGGTAGCACGCCCATGCCGACCAGGTTCGAGCGATGGATGCGCTCGAAGCTCTCGACGATCACCGCCTTGACCCCGAGCAGCAGCGTGCCCTTCGCCGCCCAGTCGCGCGAGGAGCCGGTGCCGTATTCCTTGCCGCCGATGATCACCAGCGGCACGCCTTCCTTCTGGTACTGCATGGCAGCGTCATAGATCGGCATCACCTTGCCGTCTGGCAGATGCCTGGTCATGCCGCCCTCGATGCCCGGTGCCATCTCGTTGCGGATGCGGATATTGGCGAAGGTGCCCCGCATCATCACTTCGTGATTGCCACGGCGCGCGCCATAGGAATTGAAATCCGCCGGACGCACCTGGAAGCTCATCAAGTATTCGCCCGCGGGGCTCTCCTTCTTGATGGAGCCCGCGGGCGAGATGTGGTCGGTGGTGATGCTGTCGCCGAGCAGCGCGAGGGGCCGTGCCAGCTCGACGTCGGAGAGCGGGCGCGGTTGTTTCGACATGCCCTCGAAATAAGGCGGATGCGCGATGTAGGTCGAGGAACGGTCCCACTCGAATGTCACGCCGGGCTTCACCTTGACCTTGCGCCACTCCTCCGGGCCTTGCTGCACGTTGGCGTAGCGCCTGCGGAACATCTCCGGCGTCAGCGCCTTGCGGATGGTGTCCTGGATCTCTGCGTTCGAGGGCCAGATATCCTTGAGGTAGACGGGCTTGCCGTCGGCGCCCTCGCCCAGCGGATCGTTGCGCAGATCGACGCGCATCGAGCCCGCGAGCGCGTAGGCCACGACGAGCGGCGGTGAGGCCAGGTAGTTCGCTCGCACTTGGGGATGGATGCGGCCCTCGAAGTTGCGGTTGCCGGAGAGCACGGCCGCCACCACGAGATCGCCCTCATCGACCGCCTCGGCGATCGGCTCCGGCAGCGGCCCGGAATTGCCGATGCAGGTGGTGCAGCCGTAGCCCACGAGGTTGTATCCCAGCGCGTCGAGATCCTGCTGCAGCCCCGCGGCGGCGTAATAGTCGGAGACCACTTGGCTGCCCGGCGCCAGCGAGGTCTTGACCCAGGGCTTCACCGTGAGCCCGCGCTTCACCGCGTTGCGCGCGAGCAGGCCGGCGGCGAGCATCACGCTGGGGTTCGAGGTGTTGGTGCAGCTGGTGATCGCCGCGATCACCACATGGCCGTCCTTGAGCTCGTAATTGGACCCCGCGACCTTGACCGCGCGCTCGGCGACGGCGCTGCCGTCGGTCTTGCCGGCAAGACGCGGCAGCTCGGCGGCGAAGGACTGGGCGGCGTTCGAGAGCGCCACGCGATCCTGCGGCCGGCGCGGACCCGCGAGCGAGGACTCGACCGTGCCGAGATCGAGCTCCAGTGTATCCGTGAACACCGGATCGGGCGTGGCGTCGTCGCGCCAGAGACCCTGCGCCTTGGCATAAGCCTCGACCAGCTTCACCTGATGCGCCTCGCGCCCCGTGAAGGCGAGGTAGCGCAACGTCTCCGTATCGATCGGCCAGAAGCCGCAGGTGGCGCCGTATTCCGGCGCCATGTTGCCGAGGGTCGCGCGGTCGGCGAGCGCCAGGCCCTTGAGGCCGGGCCCGAAGAACTCGACGAAGCGCCCGACCACTCCGCGCTTGCGCAGCATCTGCGTCACCGTGAGCACGAGGTCGGTGGCGGTGGCGCCTTCGCGCAGCGTGCCCGAGAGCTTCATGCCCACGACCTCCGGCAGCACCATCGAGATGGGCTGGCCCAGCATCGCAGCCTCGGCCTCGATGCCGCCGACGCCCCAGCCCAGCACCGACAGGCCGTTCACCATGGTGGTATGGCTGTCGGTGCCGACGAGCGTGTCGGGATAGGCCACCGTCTTGCCGTTCTCCTCGGTGGTCCAGACCACGCGCGCGAGATATTCGAGGTTCACCTGGTGGCAGATGCCGGTGCCCGGCGGCACCACGCGGAAATCGTCGAAGGCGGTCTGGCCCCAGCGCAGGAAGGCGTAGCGCTCGCCGTTGCGCTCGAACTCGAATTTGACGTTGTCGGCGAAGGAGGAGGGCGCGTCGAACGCGTCGACCATCACCGAGTGGTCGATGACCAGATCGACCGGCGAGAGCG